>JAZDLE010000025.1:0-4559 GCA_043802315.1 Nitrospirota bacterium | reverse complement strand
TACAACTTTAGAAGCAGTGACCTAATAAGTCTATAACTAAGGCAACTTGTATGTCATTCCCGCGAAAATAGAGTCTGTCATTCCGTGTCAAGCACGGAATGACAACATTTGTACTAACAGGGGTTTTACTTATGAACTCCTTAGTAACTTTTTAGAGGCTTGGTCTGAACGCCTTCAGGTTTAGCTGGAGGGATCTGGCTCCTTCCCATTCATTTATGAAAGGTGTAAATACAGCATCTATCGTAGCTGAGAACTGAGAGCTGAGAGCTGAGAGCTGTTCTCCCATATCAAACCCAATTGTATCTATAGACTGGCCCCTCTGCCTGAGTTTCATCTTCAGGTGATTGCTCCCGACAATCCTCGGATAAAGAACCTCGAGTTTTTTTGAACCCAGGAGCGGTTCAGGGTTACCAAACCCAAAAGGTTCGAGCATCTCGAACTCATTGGTGAGGTTGAAATTTATATCAGAAAAGTTTACGTCTGCATCTATCTCGAGTGAGGGAATAAAATCTTTATCGGTAAGGGTCTCATGCACAATCCTGTTCATCCCTTCCTCAAAAGGCGAAATATTCTTAGACTCTAATATTAGCCCTGCAGCCTGTTTATGACCGCCATAGCCTGTAAGAAATTCCCTGCAGCCTGCAAGAGCCTTATATATATCAACGGTGGGTATGCTTCTGGCTGAACCCTTTGCAATGTTTCCTTCTATTGAAAGAATAAATGTAGGCCGACAAAAAGCCTCTGCAATCCTTGATGCCACAATGCCAACAACACCCTTATGCCAGCCTTCTGAGGAAAGTACGATAACTGGCCTCACACCCTTACTATTAAGCTGTTGGAGGGCTTCCTGATAAACCTCCTCTTCTATCTGCTGCCTCTCTCCATTCAGTTTATCCAGCCATAATGATATCTCAATCGCTTCATCCTCAGAATCAGTAAGCAGGAGCTTAACAACATCATGAGAGTCAGAGATCCTTCCAGCCGCATTGATTCTTGGGATTATCGTGAACGACAGCAACCCTGGTTTAAGCCCTTTACCCTCAATACCTGCAACCTTCTTTAGCGCTTTTAGTCCCTGACAAGTTCCATTCTCTATAAGCCTTAATCCTTCTTTTACAATAAGTCTATTTTCACCTGTCATTGGTACAACATCAGCCATTGTGCCGAGGGCAGCAAGGTCGAGAAAATCGTGAATCGTGAATCGTGAATCGTGAATCATGGATAATGCCTGTGCAAGCTTAAATGCGATACCAGCACCTGAGAGATGAGAGATCGGAGATTGGGGATTGGAGATTTTGGGGTTAATGACTGCAATTGCATCAGGAAGAAGTAAAGAGCTATGAGCAGAGAGCTCAGAGTTTCGGGAAAGATACTCTAAGCTCTTTGCTTTCTTTTGCTCTATGTTCATCAGGGGCTCATGGTGATCGGTTATAATGACATCAATACCTTCTTTTTTACACAGAGCCGCTGTCTCAAACGATGTTATCCCGCAATCAACAGTTATTATCAGAGTGGCACATATCTGTTTTGCCTTTGTTACAGATGATAGGTTAAACCCATAACCATGCTCCATCCTGTTAGGGATGAAATAGTGGCTGTCGATCCCGAACATCTTTAATGCCTTGAGGATTATTGCTGTTGCTGAAAGTCCATCCACATCGTAGTCACCATGAACAAGTACCTTCTCACCCCTTTGTGATGCCGCCATTATTCTATCAACGGCTTTCCTCATGCCTTGTATCTCAAATGGATCAGAAAGTTGTGAGATGTGAGGATTAATGAAGGAGCTTATTTCCTTAGATGTCTTAATCCCCCTATTTATAAGTATTTGGGCCAGGACAGGAGAGATGGATGCAGTTTTTGATAGATACGTTATATATTCTAAATTAGTCCTGTTGACAAGCCAACGCCTATGCATACATAAAAGGGTTCAAGGGTTCAAGGATTCGAGGGTTCAAGCGTCACTTGACCCCTTGACCCCTCGTACCCTCGGATCCTAATCCTTATTTCTTTGCAAATGGCCTCTTCCCTCCCCATATCAGAACAATCGGGCTTGCAACAAAAATAGAAGAATATGTTCCAACAATAACCCCCATTATCATGGCTAACGAGAAATCATGTAGTACTTCTCCACCAAAGAAAAATAGAGCTATTGATGTGAGGAGGACGGTTGTGGAAGTTATAATTGTCCTTGATAAGACCTCATTAATACTGCTGTTCATAACTGTTTCAATACTTTCCCTTTGCTTCAACTTCAGGTTTTCTCTTATCCTGTCAAATACAACTACTGTATCTGTGAGGGAATAACCAGCAATTGTGAGAAGGGCGGTGACGAGGATAAGGTTAATCTCTTTGCCCATGATATAGAACAATCCGAGCACAGCAAGGACATCGTGAAAGGTCGCAATAGTTGCACCAACGCCAAACTTGAACTGAAATCTGAATGCTACATATATGAGTATCCCTACAACTGCAACTGCGACTGCCTTTGCTGCATCGGCCCGCAGTCTCCCCCCGACCTTCGGCCCTATGACAGTAGTTGAATCAACTACATATTTATTATCAGGGAACTTCTGGCTCAGAATATTTGTTATTGCCTCTGATGACTGTCCCAATTGCTGTTCGCTTTTTTTCATTCTGATAAGTATTTTGTTAACGGCCGGCAGGTCCTGCAGGTCAAAGTCTTTAAACCCTCCGTTTTCGAGAGCAAGCCTGATATTATGAAGCACTATAGGTTTTTCGAACTTGAGCTGCATGGCAGTCCCTCCTGCAAAATCTATCCCAAGGTTTGCATGGCCTTTTGCTATTTGATCTATTGCAATAATACCAATAATGGATAGAATTCCTGAGAAGGCAAAGGCTATGTATCTCTTTCCGAGAAAATTGATATGCGTGTTTTTAATCAGCTCTATCATTCATTCTCCTATATACTCAGTTTCTTTAATTCGCGTTTGCTGTTTATGATGTCAAAGACTGACTTTGTGCCGATAAGCGCTGTAAAAAGGTTTATAGAAACACCGAGACTCAGCGTCACTGCAAAACCCTTTATTGGTCCTGTACCAAATTGAAATAACACTGCAGCGGTTATCAATGTTGTAACATGGGAGTCAAAGATTGTCCAGAATGCCTTGTTATACCCTGAATCAACTGCTGCCCGTGGGGTCTTACCTGCCCTCAGCTCATCCCTCATTCTTTCGAACATGAGGACATTCGAGTCAACCGCCATACCTATTGCGAGGATAATCCCTGCGATACCAGGTAGGCTAAGAGTCGCATTTAATGATGCCATAGCACCGAGGAGGAGTATTATGTTGAGCATGAGTGCAAAATCAGCGATTACACCTGAAAGCCTGTAATAAAATATCATGAATACAACAACGGCGATAGTGCCGAGAATGCCTGCCATTTTGCCAGCCTCTATAGAGTCCCTGCCGAGAGAAGGTCCCACTGTCACATTCTGGAGCATCTTCAGTGGCGCAGGAAGTGCACCGGCCCTGAGCACTATCGCAAGGTCTTTTGCTTCAGTATCTGTGAAGTTTCCGGTTATCTGAGCATTCCCTCCCGCTATCTTCTCCTGTATAACAGGTGCTGAATAAACAGCGTTGTCAAGGATTATCGCAAGCCTCTTTTTCACATTTGCTCCTGTTATCTCTTCGAAAAGTTTTGCACCTGCAGTATTGAATGATAAGGAAACATACGGCTCATTAAACCTTGAGTCAATACTCACCTTTGCCTCACTGAGAAGATCTCCTGTGAGGGCAGCCTGTTTCTTGAGAAGGATAGGTAACTTCCTAACTGCACCCGTCTCTCTGTTAACCTTTTTCTCAAAAAGTATTTCATCATCTTCAGGAATTTTTTCAGCGAACTGTTTCAAAAAATTCTCTTCCTCACCTGGTAATATTGACTGGGAAAGCTCTGCTGCAACCTTAGCCTCGTCGTCTACGAGTTTAAATTCGAGTTGGGCAGTCTTCCCGATCAGGTCAATAGCACGCTTCGGGTCTTTAACACCTGGAAGCTGGACGACAATCTCGTTTTCACCCTGTCTGTGGATAGTAGGCTCTGCAACGCCAAACTGGTCAATCCTGTTACGGATCGTTTCGAGTGCCTGGTCAACAGCACTGTCTTTTATTCTGCGCGCCTCTTTGTCAGAGATTTTGTAAACGAGCCTGTTTCCTGTCTCGACAGGTATAAGTGTAGGATAGTTATCCTCAATAACCTTTCTTGTCTCAATATTTGATGGACTTACTATAATATTGAGCCCATTTCTATTCACATCGGCCACTAATTTTTTCTTTTCAAACAGGTTCCTTAGTGTTGCTGCATACCTATCCGTGGTTATCTCAACAGCCTTGTCTCCTTCAACCTCGAACACGAGATGCAATCCTCCCTGGAGGTCAAGCCCGAGTACTATACCTTTGCTTGGCATATTTCTTTGCCACCATTCAGGCATATATTGAAAAGCAGGTGTATTAGGCAGGAAAAAGATAACCGCAAGAACGAGTGTTACACCTATAAGGATTACCTTCCAGAGAACCTTTTTCTTCATCAAACCTCCAAAA
>JAZDLE010000024.1:0-17221 GCA_043802315.1 Nitrospirota bacterium | reverse complement strand
ACTGACAGCATTGATTCAGAAGAATACAACCAGGCACTATCAGAGAGAAGAGCAGAGGCTGTTAAGAACTATCTCGTTAAAGAAGAGGCTGCTGAAAAATCAAAAATCTCGACTGTTGGTTACGGTGAATCAAGACCTGTAGCTTCAAACGACACAGAAGAAGGAAGGGATCAAAACAGAAGGGTAGAAGTTCTAATTCTATCTGAATAGCATAAATTAAGACAGAGTAAATTCTTACAAGAATTTACTCTGTCTTTTTCTTTTTAAGGGAAAATTGTATATGGTAGGCGCGAGGGGGATTGAACCCCTGACTTCTTCCGTGTCAAGGAAGCGCTCTCCCACTGAGCTACGCGCCTTCAAGTGGTAATAAAATAACATTTTCCTTCTCATCTTTGTCAACCTCATTGAGCCAAATTGTGCACTTTTTGTGGAGATGATTTTCGTTAATCATGCTATCCAGCATATCTAAAGCTTCATCTTGTAGAGTGATAAAGGTGAAGATTAATGGTGTATTAACGCATTCATAGGACTTTGTCGATTGAAGATGCAGGAAGATATTGACATCCTTTATTCTTTGAAAGGAATAGGATGAGAGACTGCAACGAATTCCCCCATCGAAACAGGCAGGGATATCAGTCAGTTGAAGAGGGTGCCTTTACGATCTCAGAATTGTACCTATTTTGACGTTTAGCAAGCCAGTTGCTCATCTTTTCCTGGAAGGTTTCCATGTAAAGATAAAAGACAGGAGTTACATAGAGAGTCAATACCTGAGAAACGAGGAGACCTCCTACAACGGCAAGCCCCAGTGGACGGCGTGCCTCTGCCCCGGCACCAAAACCAATAGCGATCGGGAGCGTCCCCATAAGTGCTGACATCGTGGTCATCATAATGGGACGGAACCTGATGATACATCCCTGATAGATTGCATCTAAAGCCTTTTTCCCTTCATTCCGCTGTGCAGCCAGGGCAAAATCGATCATCATGATGCCATTCTTTTTTACAATGCCAACAAGCATGATAACACCGACAAAGGCATACACATTGAGATCCAAATGAAACAACATCAGGACTAATAGAGCGCCAAAGCCTGCAGACGGGATACCTGAAAGGATGGTGAGAGGATGAATGAAGCTTTCGTAGAGTATCCCCAAAACGATATAAATGACAAGGATGGCCATAAGTAAGAGAATCCAAAGCCCCTTGAGAGATGATTGAAATGCCTGGGCAGTACCCTGGAAACTCGTGCTGATTGTCTGGGGAAGAGTTGTGTGTGCCATCTTGTTAACAATTGCAACGGCCTCGCCAAGAGATACACCTGGCTTGAGATTGAATGATATAGTTACCGAGGGAAGCTGGCCCAGATGATTCACAGTCAGAGGACCGATAGTCTGTGTTAGATTGGCCACACTATCTAATGGAACGAGTTTTCCTTCTGATGATCGTATATAAAGCAGTGACAAAGCAGAAGGATCCATCTGATATTGAGGTTCGACTTCCATGATGACTCTGTACTGGTTATTGCTTGCATATATCGTAGAAATCTGCTGAGAAGCATATGCCGTACTCAGCGCATCTTCAACCTGCTCAGCGGTGACGCCGAGGGCCGATGCTTTATCCCGGTTGATCTCCACGTTCACCTGCGGGTTCGTGGTCTGAAGGTCACTGGTAACATCCTGCAGTTGCGGCAATTCCCGCAGTCTTGTCTCAAGCACTGCAGAATACTTGTAAAGTTCATCTGTATCCGGATTCTGCAGGGTAAACTGGTATTGGCTTTTTGTTAACTGACCTCCGATTCGAATAGGTGGAAGGTTCTGCATATACATATTGATACCGACAACCTTAGAGACCTTCTTCCTTAACTCCTGAATGATTTCATCTGCGCTCAGACGCCGCTCTGAACGTGGTTTCAGCCTCATAAAGATACGTCCTGAATTACTGGCTACGCTCGATCCTCCTGCCCCAACGCTTGACATAAAGGAATCAACATTCGGATCTTCACGGACTATTGATGCCAGCACCTTCTGATGCTTTACCATCGAATCAAAAGAAGTACCCTGTTGGGCTTCGGTAAAGGCGAATATCTGGCCCGTATCTTCACTCGGGAGAAATCCTTTCGGGATTGCGATAAACATGTAGGCCGTTGCAATAAGGGTAATACCTGTGATTATCATTGTTGCTCGCTTGTGCTTTAAAACAAACGTAAGACTTCGCTCATAGGCATGGAGCATTCTTTCGAAGAAACGCTCCAATGTTATATATAAACGCCCATGTCTCTCTGCAGCAGGTGGACGCAAAAATCTGCTGCAAAGCATGGGTGTAAGGCTTAAGGATACAAACCCTGAGACCAGGATAGCTATGCCGATAGTCACGGCGAATTCATTGAGCAGCCGTCCGAGAATTCCACCCATGAAAAGCACTGGGATAAAAACAGCAACAAGGGAAAGGGTCATGGACAAAATGGTAAAACCGATTTCTTTAGAGCCTCTTAGGGCGGCCTGAAGTACACTCTCCCCTCTTTCCATATGACGTACGATGTTCTCCAGCATAACAATAGCGTCATCTACTACAAATCCGACAGAAAGGATTAAGGCCATCAAAGAGAGATTGTCAAGGCTGTATCCCAAAAGATACATCAGTGAAAAGGTAAAGATAATCGATGTTGGAAGTGCAAGACTTGGGATGATCGTTGCGGAGAAGTTCCGTAAGAAAAGGAAAATAACCATAACCACCAGGAAAATTGATAGGAGAAGGGTGAATTTTACATCATTAACAGAGGTACGGATTGATGCAGAACGGTCATAGAGGATATTGAGGTCAACAGAAGCCGGTATCTGTGCACGGAAAGTCGGCAAAAGGTTTTTTATCGAATCTACCACCTCGACCGTATTGGTGCCAGGCTGACGTTGTATGGCAAGAACAATGGCTCTGGTGTTGTTATACCAGCTTGCCACTTTATCGTTTTCAACACTGTTTATAACCCTGCCGAGTTCCTCAAGATGCACAGGGGAACCGTTACGATATGCCACAATCAGAGGGCGGTACGCTTCTGCATTATAGAGTTGGCCATTTGCCTCTACGATGAATGCCTTATCAGACCCGTATAAGGTTCCAGTCGGCAGTTCCACGTTCCCTTTCTGTACGGCATCTGATACTTCATTAATACCTATTCTTCGTGAAACAAGGACTCTCGGATCAAGCTGGACACGCACAGCATACTTCTGAGAACCAAAAATCTGTACCTGAGCTACGCCGCTTATCATCGAGATACGCTGGGCAATGAATGTATCTGCATATTCGTTTACTGTCGAAAGAGGAAGCGTAGGAGAACTGAGGGCAAGGTAGAGAATTGGCTGATCTGCAGGGTTAACCTTCTGGTATGAAGGGGGGCTGGGCATGTTCTTTGGGAGCTGGCGGGCAGCCTTGGCAATCATTGCCTGGACATCCTGAGCTGCTGCATCGATATTCCGGCTCAGATTGAACTGAAGGGTAATCTGAGTAATCCCCTGGGCATTTGTAGAAGTCATGGAATCAACACCTGCGATAGTAGAGAACTGCCGTTCAAGGGGCGTAGCCACAGCTGAAGCCATCGTTTCCGGACCGGCACCAGGAAGACTGGCGGATACAAGAATTGTTGGAAAATCAACATTCGGGAGGTCACTTACTGGCAAGAGCCTATACCCGATTATACCAAAGAGCAGGATTGCCATCATGATGAGGGTTGTCATGATTGGCCTGCGTATGAAGAGTTCCGATATATTCATTATATAGTGCTTTCAGGCTGGCTTTTGACTTCAACCTTAGCTCCAGGAACAAGCCGGAGCTGTCCATCCGTCACTACCTTATCTCCAGGCTGAAGTCCCTTTTCGACTACCGCCTCTTCACCGATTGTTCTGGAAATAATGACAGGACGGGATTCAACGGAAAGGTCATTTCTTATGACAAAGACATACTGCCCTTTCTGTCCAGTCTGAACCGCCTGTGAAGGAACAATAATTGCGTTTGGCTGTGTTGTCAGTGTCATAACTACATTTGAAAATTGCCCAGGCCAGAGCCGCTTTTCCTTATTAGCAAATGTGGCTTTCAGCTTTATTGTGCCTGTAGCGATGTCCACAGCGTTATCCACAAAGGTTAAGACCCCTTCCTCAGGATGATGTTCACCCTTTGTTATGATGGCCTCGATCTTCACTTTTCCGCTTGACATGAATTTTTTAATCTCCGACAGATATTGTTCAGGCACAGAAAAGGTCACATAAATAGGTTGAATCTGATTGATAACTACCATTGGATTGTCAGCATTTGCCTTGATCAGATTACCCTGATCTGTCATGAGATTCCCAGTCCTTCCGGTAATGGGAGAATATATAAAGCAATACTTCAACTGCAAACGGGCATTCTCAACCATTGCTTTATCAGCGTTGACTGTAGCTTCCAGAGAAGCGGCGTTAGTACAAATCTGCTCATACTCTTCCTGGGTTACATAGCCATATTTTATAAGTTCGTCGTAACGATTAACTCCTACACGAGCATTATTGAGTTGTGCAGTGTCTTTTGCAAGGCTTGCTTCAGCCTGCTTGAGAGATGCTTCATAGGGGCGTGGATCAATGGTAAAGAGGAGATCCCCTTTACGCACATCCTGTCCTTCCTTGAAATGGACACGGATAAGTTCTCCACCTATCTGAGATTTGACCGATACGGTAGAATAGGCTTCAGCATTGCCAATAGCATGGATTTGTACAGGAACAGTCTTTTGAATTACTGTACCTGCTGTCACGGGAACAGCCTGCTTTTGGGGAGGTTGTCCTGATTTCCCCCTGGAACAGGCCAAAAGGAAGCTTATCAATAAAGTTAATAAAATGAAACGGACAATTACCTGTGCAGGTTTTACAAATCCTGAGTTTAGCTTAATCGTCGTTTGACTCTCCTGACCTTTCTTTGTCGTTATACAACTTATTTCTAAGGATAATTCTTCTCCTGAATATCGATAAAAAGTTCCAAAAAGAAAACAGTAATTTAAAACATCTAACCTCTATTGGTAGACCTCTATTATTATAATACAGAAACAAGAAAGGAAATCAGCGCATGTCTGATTATTTTGTCAGATATTTGTATGAGAGTCTTTTCTGTCCATGAACAAGTACCTATGCGTATCATTTCCTATAATTCTAAAAAACTTATTAACCGATGTGTCAATAGGTGACATAAATCACACCAATACTGTAAACAGAGAGTTAAGATTTATATGACTTTAAGGATAACCAGGGAGCCTATAGTGGAGAAAATAGTAAAGGAACCGAAACGATTCAAACTCGATGAAGTAGTGTGTCCTTACAAAGGCAAGAATATCTGCATCGCCTCTTTCTCGTCAATGGTTATTGATACAAGAATAAAGGAAAATTATTGTGATAATGGAAATTATGATACCTGCCCGATATTCTTGTCAAAGATGTTAAGGGTGAACTCTTTCAAGTCAAAAACATAGTCTTCCTTTCATCACACCCAGAGTTACTAAGAAGACCATGAGTAAGAACACATATTTTTTACACCCTCCCCTCACTCCCCTCCCATCAAGGGAGGGGAAATCTACTCCCTCTCCCCTGGTGGGAGAGGTTTACCCGCCTCTGGCGGCGCCGAAGGCGACCAGGGGCAAGGGTGAGGGGGTGTGGTTTTACTTATGAACTCCTTAGTAATATACTTTTTTCTCTTTTGACAGTTAATCATTTCTTTTTATATACTTTCAACAAATAAAAACAGTAAAGGGGGAACAATTATGGATTTTGGAATGGAAAACAGGCTATCGCGTATTTTTAAACCAAAGACAGGGAAGACCGTCATGCTTGCCGTTGACCATGGTTATTTCCAAGGTCCAACAACAGGGCTGAGAGATCTCAGAAAGACTGTCACACCCCTGATTTCCCAGGTAGACTGCCTGTTCATAACAAGGGGCATGCTGAGAACCAGTATTGATCCAGGAAGTGATGTTCCAATATGTCTCAGGGTCTCAGGTGGCCCAAGTATTCTTGGAGAGTTATCCAATGAAGATATTACCACGTCTCTGGAAGAGGCAATAAGGTTGAATGCTTCCGGTGTTGGGATGTCTATCTATGTAGGTGCAAGCAATGAGGATAGGACCATATCAAATCTTGGCAGGTTGGTAAACGAGGCAGAAAGCTTCGGCATGCCGGTGCTTGCTGTAACAGCAGTTGGCAAGGAAATGGGAAGGGATGCGCGCTATCTGGGACTATCATGTAGAATAGCAGCAGAAATAGGAGCACATTTTGTCAAAACGTACTATTGCGAGGATTTTTACAAGGTGGTAGAGGGATGTCCTGTACCCATTGTTATGGCTGGAGGCAAAAAGATACCAGAGAAAGATGCCTTGCAAATGACAGCAAATGCCATCAAAGAGGGAGCGTCAGGAGTTGATATGGGGAGAAATATTTTCCAGAGCGATAATCCTGTTGGTATGATTAAGGGCATAAGAGCCATCGTTCATAAAGGAGCCTCTGTTGAGGAGGCATTCGAGATTTACTCAAAGAAATAACCTTTTCTATAAGTCATAAAATTTATGAAAGATTATGTCTTAAAAATTAGTAATCCCCCTGCATCCCCCTTTATAAAAGGGGGAGTTACTAAGGAGTTCATAAGTAAGACCACATTCTTGTCATTCCACGGCTTGCCTGTCCTCGACTCCGATCGGGGAACCGGTGGAATCCAGAAAGAAACTGGATGCCCGATTAAGCCTGTCCCCGCAGGTAGTAAGCGGGGAAACTTCGGGCATGACGTACAAAGATGGTGTGTGTGCCGTTACTTATGACCCCCTTAGTAAAGCTTAGATACTTTAAAAAAAGAAAATCTATTCCCCTCTTTTCAAAGAGGGGATAGGGGAGATTACTAAACAATAAAAGGTATTTTTCAAATGAAAGTAGCTGTTTATTACAGCAATGAAGATGTAAGGATTGAGGACCGTCCAATACCTCATATATCCAGCGGAGAAGTTCTGGTAAAAATGAAGGCCTCTGGAATCTGCGGGACCGATGTTATGCAGTGGTACAGGGTAACAAAGGGGCCACGCATACTGGGGCATGAGATGGCAGGTGAAATTGTAGGTGTTGGTAGAGGGGTAAAGAGTTTCAAAAAGGGTGACAGGGTATTCGTATCTCATCATGTCCCCTGTTACCGGTGCCATTATTGTATCCAGGGTAATCATACTGCATGTGAATCGCTTCATACCGGCAACTATAACCCGGGAGGATTTTCAGAATTCATACGGGTTCCTCAAGAAAATGTCAGATACGGGACTTTTGTCCTGCCTGAGGAAGTAACTTTTGAAGATGCTACGATGATTGAACCTCTGGGATGCGTGATTGCAGGACAGAATCAATTAGGGCTGAAAGAAGGCCAATCTGTGTTGATAATAGGCTCCGGTGTTTCAGGTATTTTGCATGTTCAATTATCAAAAATGAAGGGAGCCAGGGTGATAGCTATGGATATTAATAAATATAAACTCAAGAAGGCATTGGAATTTGGTGCTGATTATGCAATGGATGCAAGTAAATATTCCGTAGATGAACTGAAAAGCATAAACGACGGGAGATTGGCAGACATAGTTATTATGTGTGCATCTGCTCAACGAGCAGTGGATAATGCCATATCTGCTGTTGATAGAAAAGGAAAGATTCTCTTTTTTGCAGTACCCGAGACTGGTATCGTCATTCCATCCCTGAGATTCTGGAGGGACGAGATAACGTTACTTTCTTCTTATGGTGCAGCCCCTCATGACCTTCAGGAGGCAATAGAGTTGATTAAAAGCGGCAAAGTTAATGTCAGAGAAATGATAACGCATAGAGTTGCACTTTCTGCTATTAGGCAAGGATTTCAATTAGCTTCAGAAGCAAAAACATCTTTGAAGGTTGTCGTGGTTCCCGACAGTGATATTTAAATTTGGTTCTTCCGGTTTTTGTTTGGAATTTCTTGTCATTCCCGCTTGTCGGGAATCCTTCTTAAGGAAAGATGCCGGACAAGCCGGCATGACAGAATCGAGGATTCTGGAACGATCCCGATCCGCCTGAGGCGGACGAGGGCAAGAGCCAGAATGACATTTTCGGGACAAATACTATATCCTCCTTGTTGTTTTAGAATCTATGAATAAGTAGATTAAAAAAGTCTGACCTCGACGATCTCGCCTTCTTCAACACCGAGTTTTCTAAGAGGTATGACAGCTGTTCCGTCTGCCTTTATCAAAGTTGTAATAAGACCTGATTTTCCGAGGATAGGCACAGCCCATATTTCTCTTTCCCTTTCTTCGAGATAAACTGCTATATGTTCTTCTCTTCCAGGGCTTGAAGAGATGTTTTTTGCAATTCTCGCTTTGATAGTCCGTTTCCCTATCTCGAATCTATTTTTACTCAATCCAGAAAGAGCATATAAAACGGGCCTGATGAAAATGTCGAAACATACAGAAACAGCTGCCGGATGTCCCGGAAGACCAAATACAGGAATATTATTTATGATGCCTCCTATTAATGGTTTGCCTGGCTTCAGTGATACACCATGAAAGAGAACACCTGGCTCTCCGAGGTCATTGATAACCCGTGCAGTAACATCTTTAGCGCCAACGGAACTACCACCTGAGATCAGAACAATGTCTGAATCCCTTAAAGACTTCTCAACAACATCTCTTATGATTTCGTATTCATCACTGAATATTCCTTTTATAAGAGGGATGGCTCCTGCATCTGAGAGAAGACCCAAAAGGTTATAAGAATTGATATCTCTCACCTGTCCGGGTTTAGCCGGTCTGTCAGACGGGACTATTTCATCGCCTGTTGATATGATCGAAGCCTTTGGTCGTTCATAAACCCAGACATCCTTTATGCCGAGGCCTGCGAGGACCCCCATATCCTGGGGTCTCATTTTATGGCCCTTTTTCAAGACGCAATCATCCTTCTTTACATCCTCTCCCGCCTGTATTACATTCTCACCAGGGGCAACGGATTTCAGGACCTCTATCATACCCTCGTCAACCTGCTGGGTGTACTCAAACATCACCACTGCATCAGCACCTTTCGGAAGCATTCCACCTGTAGCAATCTTTGCAACCTCACCTTTTTTGAGTTCAAAATCGGGTTCCTGACCCATGAATATTTCGTATTTTATGCTTAAGTAAGCAGGCATTCCCTCAGTAGCTCCAAAGGTATCAGAGGAAGACACAGCAAATCCATCAACGGTAGAGCGGGAAAAGCTTGGAAGATCTTCTGGAGAAAAGAGGTCTCTTGAAAGGATCCTTCCATAAGATTCATATAGTTTCAGACTTTCCTCAGGAGGGAGTTTGGAAGAAAGTTTGTTGAAGATAAGCTCGAGGGCACTCTCCACAGTGATTACCTCTTCTCTTCCCAGCATATCACGCATTGGTTTTCCTAATTTGTATTGAATCTGTTCATTGCTTTACCCAGCCCATCTAAAAGGATGGAGGTAACAGCATCTGATGCCTTTTCGATAGTACTTTTGATGAGAGGGATCTCGTTCTTTCTGAATTTGCTCAACACGTAATCTTCGGGAGTAACACCCTCCTCTCTTCCTATTCCTATTTTTAATCTTGCAAAGTCCTTTGAAGAGATGTTCTGAATTATTGATTCAACTCCTTTGTGACCTCCTGATGAACCTTTTCTCCTGATTCTGAGTTTTCCTACTTCCATATCGAGGTCATCATGGATGACAATGAGTTTTTCCAGAGGGATGTTGAATCTCCCTAATACATCTTTTACAGCGAGCCCGCTGTTGTTCATATAACGAAGAGGTTCTATAAGCAGGACTTTCTCTCCATCAATAGAACCTGTTCCTATCCTGTACTTTTCCTTCTCTTTAAAGTCAATCTCATATCTTCTTGCGAATTCTTCAACAACCATAAAGCCGATGTTGTGTCTTGTTCTGGAATATTTTTTGCCAGGATTTCCAAGGCCTACTACAATCCACATACATAGTCACTAGTCATTAGCCATTAGTCATTAGTCGAAAAACTAACAACTGAGTCTAATAACTGATTAGGCTTCTTCCTCCTCCTTCCTTCCTTTCTTTATAACTTCAGGCTCCTTAATCTCTGGTGCAACAACTTCGGCAGGTGCAACCTCCTCTACTACAGGAGCTATGACATTAACGATGACCACATCAGGGTCAGTGAGAACCTTTATCCCCTCTCCAAGTTTCAGATCTCCGACACGAATAGACTGGCCTATTTCAAGACCTGATATATCGACTTCAATGTGTCCTGGTATCCTGTCTGGAAGACATTCCACCTCTATTTCTCTGAGCAGGTGCTGCAATATCCCAGCGTCTCTCATTACACCTATTGGTTCTCCAACCATTGTAATATGCACAGTGACCTTTACTTCTTCTGTAAGGGAGACCTCAAAAAAATCTGCATGGAGTAACTCTCCCTGTGCCGGATCAACCTGATAATCTTTTATCAGTGCGAGTCTGCTTGAGCCATCCCCAAATTGAAGGTTCACCATAACCTGCTCACCTGCTGTTGCATTAATAAACCGCGAGAGATCCTTCTTAGAAAATTTTATAGGGAGAGAATCTCCTGCCCTATAAAGGACTGCTGGAATCATACTGTTCCTTCTCAGGGACCGAGCTGCCCCTTTTCCAAGCTCTTCTCTTTTTTCTACAGTAATAGTCATCCTCTCCATCTTTCCTCCTTATACAAAAAGCGAACTTATTGAAGATTCCTCATAAATCCTCTTAATTGCCTCTCCAAGGAGAGGCGCTATATTCAAAACAGTGAGCTTCTTGCATTGCTCTTTTTTGCTATCAAAGGGTATTGTGTTTGTGACAATGAGTTCCTCTATGGCCGAGTTATTCACTCTCTCAACAGCAGAACCAGAAAGTACTGCATGCGTACATGCTGCGACAACTCGCCTTGCACCTTTTTCTTTTAGGGCACCTGAAGCCTGTGTGGTCGTACCGCCTGTATCTATCATATCATCCAGTATAAGGGTGTCCATATGTTCTACCTCACCTATCACATTCATTATCTCTGAAACGTTCATCGTCTCGCGTCTCTTGTCAATGATTGCGATGGAACACTGGAGTCTTTTTGCAAAGGCTCTGGCTCTCTCAACACCACCTGCATCAGGAGACACGATTACGAGATCTTTAAGATTATAATTGCTTCGTATATAATCGAGTAAGACAGGTACTGCATAGAGATTGTCGACAGGGATATCGAAAAATCCCTGAATCTGGGCTGCATGAAGATCCACAGTAAGAATCCTGTTCGAACCTGCTGCCGTTATCAGGTCAGCGACAAGTTTTGCAGATATCGGTACCCTTGGTTGAACCTTTCTGTCTTGCCTTGCATACCCATAGTATGGAATAACAGCCGTTATTCTCCTCGCTGATGCTCTTTTGAGGGCGTCTACGATGAGAAGGAGTTCCATAATGTTATGATTGACTGGCGTGCAGGTAGGCTGTAATACAAAAACATCAGTCCCCCTTACATTTTCATTGATACGAACCATGATTTCACCATCACTGAACGATGTCACCGTGGCATCTCCGACAGGTATCTGGAGATAGCCTGCAACATCTCGCGCAAGTTCCCTATGGGCGTTTCCAGTAAAAAGTTTCATTCCTTCTGGCATTGTTTCCCCCCAAAAAAAGGTTCAAAGTTTAAAGTTGAAAACTTTATGTATTATTGTGTTTCACTTTTAATTCTTAGTAAGGAGTTCATAAGTAAGGCATCATCATTATTGAAAAATCTCCCCTTGCCCCTCTTTTCCAAAGAGGGGTACATTACCTCCCTTTGGTAAAGGGAGTTTACCCGCCTCTGGCGGCGCCGAAGGCGACCAGGGGTTAGGAGGGATTTTATAATTAATGTCTTCATACTTGTGACCTTATTAGTAACTCATAACTCTGGATTTTGCAATGCAAAATCCAGTTGGCTGGGGCGGGAGGATTCGAACCTCCAAATGGGAGATCCAAAGTCTCCTGACTTGCCGTTTGTCTACGCCCCAACACAATAGTTAAAAAGTTCAAAGTTCAAAGTTCAAAGTTAAATACTTTGTCCCAAAGACGTCATTCTGGCTTGTCCAGAATCCTTCTTGCGCTTCCGAACAAATCGGAAGGATTCTCGCCTCGTCGAGTCGCCTGATGTGACCCGACAAGCGGGAATGACAGCTGGTTTAGCATATATAAATATCGTTTGGACAATTTTCATGTTCCTTTGTGAGCCAAATGCTCATAAAGATTTACGATTCTCCTGTTTTACTTTTTAACTCCTAACTCTCAACTCTTAACTTGTTTATTTTTAACTCCGCACTCGTTACTGTTGTTACGACTCTGCACCAGTAAGAATCCATTTCTCTTGCTGCGGAAACGGCTTTCTCATTCGACTCAAAAACACCAAATGCTGTAGGTCCACTACCACTCATTGCAGAAATGAATGCTCCCTTTTCTAACAACTTCTCCTTCACTTTGCTGACCACCGGGTATTTTTTTACGACAACCCTTTCGAGGTCGTTCTTAAGCATACTGCTGAGACAGGCAAAATCCTTCTTCTTAAGAGCCTGACAGAAAAGTTTAATATCAACGGGAGTCTTTGTCAACTTTTTCATATTCTTGTAAGCCCATGCCGTAGAGACAGAAACAGGAGGTTTTACAAGAAGAAACACCATAGGGGAGCTGATGGTAAGAGGTGTTACTTTTTCTCCTCTTCCTTCTACAAGAGCGGAGGAACCGTTGAGAAAAAAAGGAACATCGGAACCTATTTCTAAGCCTATTGTACATAACTCCCTTTTACTTAAACCGAGATCCCACAGCATATTGAGCCCTAAAAGGGTATATGCAGCATTGCTACTGCCACCTCCGAGCCCTGCACTCACAGGGATGTTTTTACGCAAAATTATTTTTACTCCCTCCCTGCAGGAGGTATATCTTTGGATCAGAGATGCGGCTTTGTAGATGAGGTTATCCTCAAGAGGAATATCCACGCCACTTATTACCTCTACAGTATCAGCATGATGAAAGAGTAAATCATCGTAAAGCCTTATGCACTGCATCAGGCTCTTAATATCATGATAACCATCATCCCTCTTACCAAGGACTGAAAGAAACCAGTTTATTTTTGCAGGAGCCCTCAAATGGAGTAAAGGGTGATGATTGATGAGTGCAGAGTGAGGAGGTTTCATTTATTTTGGAATTTTTCAGTTTAGGTTTTGAATTTTCTTTTCGACTCTCTCCTTAAGACCTTCTTCTTTTTCATTTAACTCGATCGCCTTTTTCCAGAATTCCCTGGCCTTATCCTTGAGACCTGTTAAGTTATATACATCTCCTATATGGTCGAATAGTACAGGGTCAGGATCATCTTTTACTATCTCGGCTGCTCTCAGGAGAGTCTTCAGTGCCTCATCATACTTCCCTAATTTGAAGTAAACCCATCCAAGGCTATCCATGATATAGCCATTGTCAGGTTTGAGTTCGAGTGCCCTGTTTATCAGTGAACGTGCCTCTTCAAGATTTACACCTTTTTCAGCATAACTATATCCGAGATAGTTTAGGGCATCTGCATGTTTTGGATTGATCTCTATTGCCTTCTTCAGATATTTCACCATTTCATCATATCTATTTGTTTTTTCAAATACGATGGCAAGATTAAAATTTAACTCATCATTGTCTTTAAAACGACTGAGGGCATCTCTCAGGATCCCCTCTGCCTTTGCATAATCTTTTTTATAGCGATAAGTTTCCGCAAGGTACATATAAATTTCAGGCTTTTCTTTTTCGAAGCTCAGGATCTCCTCATACACAGCGATAGCATTATCGTGCCTCTTCAACTTTGAATATACAAATCCGAGATACAGGAAGGCAGCTATATTTTTCGGTTCCTGCTGAATTATCTTTTTCAACTCTGAAATAGCCTCTTCATCTCTCCCTATTTCGTCAAGGGAAAGTGCAAGGTAGTATCGGGTAGGGGTGTTTTCAGGTTTTGCCTCAAGCACAATCCTGAATTCTTCAATAGCCTTGTCGTACTGCTGGTCATCAAAATAAAGTAAACCAAGCTTTGCATGGATATCTATGTTTGTAGGTACCTGGGCACTCATCTCTTGGAACAGATTGATTGCCTTGTCCATTGTCTTCTGTTTTATATAGATTTGTGCAAGCTTTTCCCTGGTCTGGAAGTTGTGAGGGTTCATGGTAATTGCCTTGCTGTAATATGCCTCCGCCTCTTGAAGATTGCCTTTCATTTCATTGATAAGTCCTAAATTGAGATATGCTGCGTCAAAGTTAGGTTTCTGGTCTATTGTATTCTGAAAATATTCTGAGGCCTTTTCTGAATCCCCTTTTTCCAAATGTATTAAACCAATATAATAAATTGCCATTATGTTATCAGGATATTTTTTGATGAGATTCTCGAGAATCTCGATAGCCTTATCGTACTCCTGCCTGTTTGCATAGAGGGTACCCAGAAACAGGGCAGCTTCCTGATGATCCGGCTGTATTTCAAGAACTTTCTCATATATCTGTATTGACTCTTTAAACTTCCGCTGACTGTTATAAAGCTGACCTAAGAGCATAAGTGCCGGAATATAATCGGGTTCTGTCTTAATGATGTTCTCAACATGTGATATGGCTTCTGTTACCTTTCCCGTTCTGAGAAGGACGTAACCAATCTGGGTCTTAAGATAAGGAGATGAGGGGTCCAGGTTAATGGCCTCGTTATAATGTTTCAGGGCATCTTCCCACCTTCCATCCCTCTCTGCAGTATAAGCAAGGATATAGAAGTAATATGCATCCTCTGGAGGGAGGGGCCTTTCATCATGGAGTATGGCTTCCCTTGCAGTGCATGAGATTACAAGGAGAAACAAGAGCAAAAGAATTATTATTCTCTGTAACATAGTTGCTAAGAAGACCATAAGTAAGAACACATATTTTTACACCCTCCCCTCCACCCCCTCCCATCAAGGGAGGGGAAATCTACTCCCTCTCCCCTGGTGGGAGAGGGCAAGGGTGAGGGGGTGTGGGTTTACTTATGAACTCCTTAGTAATTATCGCACAAAGATAAGATTGATAACAATATGATAAAATTTTCCATGGAGTTTTTCGATATCCTCTTTCCCGTAAACCTTGGCCCTCTTACCTATCGATGCCCAGGGGAACTCTCAGAAAGTGTAGAACCTGGCATGATTGTGAGCGCACCCCTTAAGAATAGCATTACAAAAGGAATTGTCATGGGGAGGTCCTTAAAAGTTCCATCAGGTGAAGTAAAAGATATCATTAAGGTCTATGGTGATGTCCCGGTATTAAGCAGTAAGATGATTCAACTCCTCAAATGGATGTCAGAGTATTATCTGGCAGAACAGGGCATCGTCTTAAAAAACATGCTTCCAAAAGAAACGTTTACAAAAATAAAACAGAGGAAGACAAAAACGAAACAACCAACAGGGCACCCCCTCCATGTTATCAGTGTGGATGACAGGACAGTATCCAGTCTTCTCGATTCCATAAAGAAGAACATATATGGAACATTCCTCCTCCATGTTCCATCCTCTGTATATGAATATTCATTTCTCATAAAAATACTTACAGAAATGAAGAATGCAATTCTTCTTGTCCCTGAGTTATCCCTCATCAATAACCTTTATCCACTTTTAAACGAGAGATTTGGAGAAAGGCTATGCCTTCTCCACAGCGGTCTGAGCAGAGGAAGAAAATCAGAATCAATAGAGAGAATTCTATCGGGTAGCTCTGACATTGTACTCGGTACAAGGTCTGCTGTCTTTGCTCCTCTGAAAGATATCTCTTTTATCGCTGTGCTCCACGAACATAGCGGTTCTTATAAACAGGAGGAATGCCCTCGATATCATGGAAGGGATGTTGCCGTAATGAGGGGTTATCTTGAAAGGGCAACCGTGCTTCTCTCATCCATCTGTCCTTCTATAGAATCCATGTATAATTCCAGAAAAGGCAAATACACGTTATTAAAGGTAGAGGCGGATATGAAAAGACCCAAGGTAAGGGTGATAGATATGAGGCATGAAAAACTTTTCAAGCCATATCTATCGAGGAAAGTTATTGATGCTGCTACGAGATTTATTAAAAATGATGAAAAAGTGTTGTTTGTGATTAACAGGAGGGGATACTCGACACTCCTTCAATGTACTGAATGTAATTACGTAGAGGAATGTCCTGGTTGTAGGGTCCCCCTGGTCTTCCATAAACAGGACTCGTTGGTGAAATGCCATTATTGCGGCTATGCAGGTAAGGTACCTGAGAGTTGCAGCAGATGTAGAGGACGTAGCATTGAGCTCCTCGGCGCAGGAACCCAAAGGGCTCAAGAAGACATCGAAGAACTCATTGGTATAAAGACTCTCAGGCTTGACAGTGACACGTCTCGAAAAAGGTCAGGGATTGAGGGATTGGTTGAGGCAACATCCAGGGATGATGTCAGAATAATCATTGGCACGAAGCTCATGACAAAAAGGCTGGGGATCAATGGGGGATTCTCCATGGCAGCTATTCTCAATACAGACCTTTTTCTGAAATTCCCTGACTTCAGATCTGCTGAAAAGACATATCAGGAAATCTCGTTCATCATAGACAGGATTGCATCTTCAGGTGAACTATTTATACAGACAAGGATGCCCCAGAACTACCTTTTCAAATGTATAAAAAATTATGACTACAATTTATTCTTCAGGGAAGAACTCGGCAGGCGTAAATCCCCTTGTTATCCTCCGTACACGAGGCTCTTACTCATGAGATTCATAAGTAAAGAAGATATATTTGTAAAATTGTCAGAGATTATAAACAAGACAATGAAAATAATCCCCCCTTACCCCCCTTTAGTAAAGGGGGGAAGGGGGGATTATGAGATAAAAAGAATGGATGACAAAGTAGAAATCCTCGGACCCTCTGTATCAAAGAATACGAAAGGAAAGCATGAATTCAAGTTACTTCTAAAGTCTACTGTTCGCGAAAGTCTCCATTCTGTAGCCAGAACCTTAATGGAGGTATTCAAGGACTCAAAAGACGTAAAAATAAAAGTAGATGTCGACCCCGTATCAATTTAACGCACCTCTGCTTATTACTTCTTTTTAATACCCCACAGTCTCTGCTGTGGGGTTTCCTCCTACCCCCACTTTGGAAAAGGGGGGCGAGGGGGGATTTTAAATTAATAAAATTTACCTAAAGATACCCCGCCGTCTCTGCGGCGGGGAGTATT
>JAZDLE010000023.1:0-4591 GCA_043802315.1 Nitrospirota bacterium | reverse complement strand
CTTTAACAACAACCCTGCAAATTACACTTGTCTGAATTACACAGCCACCTATTCTGACTGGCGTCTCCCCAATGTTAAAGAGCTTGAAAGCCTCATCCATTACGGGGATTCAGACTCAGCGACATGGCTTAACTCTGAAGGCTTTGTAGATGTGAATGACCCTTACTGGTCCTCCACAACCCGGGAACGCAATACTTCCAAGGCATGGGTGATCGGAAAAACAAAAGGCAGGGCAATGTCAGTACCTAAAAATTACCGTTCCTTCATCTGGCCGGTCCGGGATAAACAGTAGCCTTCTGACACGACATGTCATTCCTTCGCTTCCTGTTATTCTGAAGGAACCCTGAGAGTAAAGCAAAGGGGACCGAAGAATCTCGCTCAGGACAAGTCTGAGCTCCTCGCTGTCATTCTGAGGGGCATAGCCCCGAAGAATCTCCACTGCTGCTCGGGGTAAACTCTGCAAAGAATCTCGTTGAGATCCTTCGGGCGTTGCCCTCAGGATGACTTCTTTTCAGTCTGGTTGTTGGCTTAACCTCGCAATGACAACTCTCTATCGGCAATTTTAGGTATAGAGAATGAATTGTTTTTTTGTGCTCAAGTAATGTTATTTTTCTGTATGAAGACAAAGGCCAAATTACCCGAGGAATTCATAGATGCTGCCATATTCACTTTGAAAAATCAGCTTTTAGAGGAGTTACATGACGCTATTATATCAATCATATTTTTTGGTTCAAGACAAAGAGGTGAATTTACCCCTGATTCTGATATCGATATTCTCATCATTGTAAAAGAGAAAGACCATCAGCTTGTCAATAGGATATTTGAGATAGCGGACAATATAGAACGGAATATTCTATCTTACAGATTTTCCTTTTCTCTTCACATTCAGAGCGAACAGGAACATGTGAAGTTTAAGGAGTTAAAAAGCCCCTTTATCAGGGAAATTGAAGAAAAAGAAGAAGAAGGCAATGTAATTTATGCAAGAAAAACTCAGTCTTAAAGACAGGATTAGTATCTCGAAATACCGCTATAAGATTGCCCGGGAACGATTGAGGGCGGCAAGGGTGCTCTTTTAATAAACTTTTCAATCCCCTCTTTCCAGTCAGGGACATGGAAGCTCAGAATCTTTGAAATTTTAGCATTGGATGTGTCCTGTCCTTTTCTGAAAGGATAGGCTTTTTAACCGGCCATTTAATCCTAAGGTCAGGGTCATTCCAGATAATACCTCTATCATTCTCAGGACTATATTCCTGAGTACATTTATAAATAACCTCGGCAAAACTACTCAAGACCAAAAAACCATGGGCAAAGGTAGGGAGGACATAAAGCATAAGACTGTCATCTCCTGAAAGTTCAATACTAATCCAGCGACCGTAGGTCGGTGAACCCTTTCTCATGTCTACTGCTACATCAAAGATCTTACCTTTCAGACATCGCACTAATTTTCCTTGTGCCCTTGGATGATTCTGATAATGAAGTCCTCTTAATACATTTTTGCGGATTTTGAATAATTTTCCTGAAGAAAACGTTCTTTTATGCCTGCTTTGGCAAAATCAGAATACCGATAGATTTCCATAAAGATACCCCTGTTGTCTTCAAAAGAAAGAGGTTCAATAAGGATCACTTCGGGAATTTTAAGGTGGGAAAATTTAAAAGGCATTTACTCATCCCAAAAATTATATCATTTCCATGTCACTTATTACTAAGGAGTTCATAAGTAAAACCACACCCCCTCACCCTTGCCCTCTCCCACCAGGGGAGAGGGAGTAAATTTCCCCTCCCTTGATGGGAGGGGATTGAGGGGAGGGTGTAAAAATATGTGCTCTTACTTATGGTCTTATTAGTACATTGAGAAGATATTGACTATAACTGTTTTACTTTAAAATTTCTTTTGCGAGTTTCAATAGCTGGTCTTTGTCTATATACCCCAATCTATACGCAATTTCCTCTATACAGGCTATCTTCAAGCCCTGCCTCTTTTCTATCGTTGCTATGAACTCTCCGGCCTCTAAAAGACTTTCATAAGTTCCGGTATCGAGCCATGCATAGCCTCTTCCTAAAAGTTCTACTCTGAGTTTGCCATTTTTGAGATATTCTTTATTGACATCTGTTATCTCTAACTCGCCCCTCCATGAGGGTCTGACATTTTTAGCAATCTCTACAATTTGGTTATCATAAAAATAGAGGCCAGTTACAGCATAATTTGACTTTGGCTTTTTGGGCTTTTCTTCTATTGACAAAACTTTTCTAGCTTTATCAAACTCAATTACACCGTATCTTTCAGGATCATTGACATAATATCCAAATACAATAGCACCACCATTTGTCTCTATATCATGTGTAGCTTTTCTTAATGTATCAGTAAAACCATGACCATGGAATATGTTATCCCCCAATATAAGACAAACATTATCTCTGCCTATAAACTCCTCACCAATAATCAATGCCTCTGCAATACCATTGGGTTGTGGCTGTTCTCTATATGAAAAATTAAGTCCCCAGAAAGAGCCATCTCCAAATATTTCTCTGAACCGAGGTATGTCTTTAGGAGTTGAGATTATCAGGATATCTCTTATGCCAGCAAGCATGAGCACAGATAAAGGATAATAAATCATGGGTTTGTCATAAATGGGCAATAATTGTTTACAAACAGCTATGGTCATCGGATATAGCCTTGTGCCACTGCCGCCTGCTAAGATGATTCCCTTCATTTAGTTGAATTCTCCACTTTTTATTATACTGCCTGCGGTCAAAGCAGAAATCCAGTATTTAAAGGTCACTATTTCCAAGGAGAAAAATCTGAATTCCCTTCCCCTTAGGTGGATTCTCGCGAGAATGGCATCAGGAAAATGCTGTAGCAAGACTACAGGGAATAGCAAATTGCAAGATGGGTTTAGAAAATACCTGTTAATTCTACTTTTAAGTTCCTCAAATAGGGTGATTCAAGGGTATCATCCTTACTGTAGGTTTTATGAAGCATGTAGGTATTATCCTTAAGGATATAAACCTCTATCAATTCTTCCCGTGGGATTACTATCCAGTATTCCTTTGCACCGAATTTTGCATATAACTTCTTTTTTTGTACGAGGTCTCTGTACGCAGTGCTCTCTGATATTATCTCTATAACAAGGTCTGGTGCACCCTGTATATTCTTTTCACCTATAATATCCAATCTCTCTTTTGAGATAAAAAGGATGTCAGGCTGGACAACATTCTCATTATCGAGATATACATCACAAGGTGCATCAAATATTTCACCAAGATCGTTCTCTTTCGCAAATTTCATAAGTTCAAATTCAATCTCCCTCGAAATCCTTTGATGTTTTGGTATAGGTGAGGGTGTCATAAGCAATTCTCCTTCTATGAGTTCATATCTCTCATCGTCAGGGGTCTTAAGGTAATCTTCATAGGTGTATCTTTTCTTTTCTATAACAGTCGGCGCCATAAAAAACCTCTATAAATATTTTATATTTTATTGAATGGATAATACAATCCCAAATACACCTTCGATAGCATCTCCAAATCCGTGATGGCAGGATATAATATCTGAGCGGTTTCTTTTGCCGATAGTCCTTGAGCCCATTTTAAATAATGAAGAGGCAAAAGCCTCGGAGGGCGATAGACCGAGGATGAGCGAAGATACTATATCCTGCCTTTATACTCACGGTTTATAAATATTGTCAATTTTCATCACGAAAAAAGAGATGCTTCGAACACCTTCAACCAAAGATTTCTCACTACCCTGCACCGGGGAATTCACAAATTACATCCTGAATTGCCCAGTATCTACCCACTCCTTCTTGAGGACAGACCAGAAGTCCTCTGCAAGACCCTGCATTACATACTCATAGGGTAGCCACCCATAACCCTCCTCACCCCACTCCTTTCCCCATGAGTTCCTGATGAGAAGTGCTCCAGTAGTCTCAACCTTCCCATATTTATTCTTGATCTTCATCTTATCGTCATAACCGACCGCGGCCACCGCATGACCACCCTCGATCCTCTCCCTAAGGGATGGAAAGGGGATTCTTCCGGTACTACCTGCCTGTTCAATGGAGTTATAGACCGTAAATCCAAACATTGCTGGATGGCTTGCGGCAAGGTAAGTCTTCACCTTTCTCAGTATCTCTTCTGACTTTGTTCCCGGCGGGTCGTGTCTGAAGTATTTAACGGTCTGATAGTTCTGGGCAAAGGCATAACAGAACGAAGGAGGCTCCTGATCAAACCTCTTTTCATCATTAGTATAAGGCCAATAATCCTCAGGCGGCACTCCAAAGAGCGCCATGGCTCCCATGGTCGTTCGCAGGTATGCCCCTGTATCTCCCGTCATTTTCATAAGATTGCGGGTAACCTTATAGAGAAAGAGTCGCGAGGCATCGATGTGCCTTCCAAAGGACTTCCTCTCATAATATTCAATGATTCCAACT
The DNA here is from genome assembly GCA_043802315.1 of Nitrospirota bacterium. Classification (GTDB taxonomy): domain Bacteria; phylum Nitrospirota; class Thermodesulfovibrionia; order Thermodesulfovibrionales; family SM23-35; genus DASPRG01. The sequence goes on along the minus strand of JAZDLE010000023.1, from coordinate 164 downwards.
CCTGCATGGGCGGTACAGGAACCGAGTCTGCCTTGATCCTCTATGGCCGAGCACCATTCTCTCAGATCGACCGAGGCAGGAAGGCTCTTGGCCCTGAGCAACCCCGTGGGAGCAAGGACTGACTTAATTTCCTCTGTCTTTTCCGTATAATCCCTGAGATCAGG
>JAZDLE010000022.1:0-2816 GCA_043802315.1 Nitrospirota bacterium | reverse complement strand
TGTTGCAAAAAGAAAATTGAAATTTTATCAATCTGGTAAAATAGTGCAGTTTTGTAAATAACAAAAATATGGAAGAAATCTACAACATAAAAATCCCTGTATTTGAAGGCCCCCTTGATCTTCTTCTCCATTTAATCCGGGAAAACAAGATAGACATTTACGACATACCCATAGCCCTCATCACGCACCAGTATCTTCAATACATTAAGATGATGAAGGAACTGAACCTTGATATAGCTGGTGAATTTCTTGTCATGGCAGCAACACTTATCCATATAAAATCGAGGATGCTCCTGCCACCTGACGAGGAAGCCCCAGAAGAACAGGAAGACCCAAGACGTGAACTTGTACAAAGGCTGCTTGAATATGAGGCATACAAAGAGGCAGCACTCGGCCTGAGGAAAAGGGAAGATGAGTGGACGAGGGTATTTCAAAGAGAACCTCTTTCTGATTCTGATGAGGAAGATGAGGCCATATACCTTTCTGACGTCAACCTCTTTGACCTCCTTGAAGCATTCAAAAAGATCCTTGATACAGCTCCACCAGAGGTTGCTACGATTACAAAGGAGACCCTCACGGTAAAGGATAAGATGTTTCTGATCATGGAGATGCTTGAGGGTCAGGAGGCAATCAGGTTTGAAGATATTTTTAAGAATGGTATAACAAGAACTCAGCTTATCGTCACATTTATTGCGCTTCTTGAACTAATCAGGCTCGGCCTTATCAGGGCACACCAGGAAAAGGAATTTGGGAATATATGGGTAATAAAACAGAATGTAGTAGACCTTCCTATCAATTTTGCTGACTCATAGAATCCGTGAAGACCCTTGTGAGATTATTCAAGTTTCTCATCCTTCTGGCATTACTCATTGTTCCTTTATACCTTTTCCATGGGTTTATCCTTAATAAGGCAGCACACTATCTCTACTATAAAAATGAGCTGAAGCCTGCCGATGTTATTGTTATCCTTTCAGGTGAAGAAACAGAGCGTGTTGAATATGGTGTTAAACTTTTCAAGGAAGGATGGGCAAGAAAGAACAGAATGATACTTTCAGGTGGTCCTGTTTCATGGAAACACACCTATGCATCGCTGATGCAGGAGCATGCTCTGTACCTCGGAGTACCGAGGAAGGATATTTTACTTGAGGATAAGTCAACGTCAACAGAAGAGAACGCGCTTTTTACAAAAGACATTCTCAAGAGGAATGGATATTCCTCACTTATCCTCGTCACATCGCCTTATCACAGCAAAAGGGCATTTAAAATCTTCAAGAAAATTATGGGTGAAGAGATAAAGATAATAAGCGCCCCTTCTGAAGAAAGCTGGTTTCGATTTGATGACTGGTGGAAAAGGGAAAAAGACAGGAAAGCTGTTTTGTCAGAATTCTCTAAATTCGTCCAGTTATGGATTTTTGGAGACTAAGAGTTGGTTATCGGTGTTCCAAAAGAAATTAAACCTGAAGAGAATCGCATAGCCATCGTTCCAGGAGGAATCGAGACCCTTGTTCAAAAGGGACATACGGTAATCATAGAGAAAGGTGCGGGTCTTGGAAGTGGTTTTAGTGATGAAGAGTATATAAAAGCTGGCGCTCGAATCTCAGAGCGGCATGAAGATGTCTTTACCGAGGCAGATCTTGTACTGAAAGTGAAAGAACCCTTGCCAGAGGAATACGGCCTTCTGAGGCCGGGACAGATCGTATTCACTTATTTTCACCTTGCTGCTTCAGAGGAACTTACGCGTAATCTTCAGGAAAGAAAGATTATAGGCATAGCATATGAAACAGTACAGACAGAGGACGGTTTCCTGCCTCTTTTAGCCCCTATGAGTGAGATTGCCGGAAGGATGGCACCCCAGGAAGGGGCGAAATACCTGGAAGAAACCTATGGCGGGAGAGGAATTCTTTTGGGAGGTGTAGCTGGCGTTCCACCAGCTAATGTCGTAATCCTGGGGGGAGGAACAGTAGGTCATAATGCAGCTCGAATAGCCTTAGGCATGGGTGCATCTGTTACTGTTTTAGATATCAATCCTCGTAGATTAAGGATACTGGATGAAATTTTTCAGGGGAGAGTAACTACCATGATTGCTGATAATTATAACCTCAGAATGGCAGTTGGTTATGCAGACTTACTGATATGTGCTGTCTTAGTTCCTGGAGCTAAAGCCCCAAGATTAATTACTCGTGAAATGCTGAAGACTATGAGACCAGGAGCTGTTCTGGTGGATGTCTCCATTGATCAAGGAGGATGTGCAGAGACCTCTCATCCGACCACGCATGCAAATCCTATATACCAGGAAGAGGGAATCATTCATTATGCTGTATCTAATATGCCGGGCGCTGTCCCTCGAACATCCACTCGTGCTCTTACACTCAATACCTTTCCTTATGTGCTCGAAATTGTAGAAAAAGGATGGAAGAAGGCCGCAAAAGAAAACATTTCCTTAGCAAAGGGGATAACCTTAGTAGAGGGTAAAATTACTTATCAAGCGGTAGCAGAGGCTTTCAACCTTTCTTACACTCCCCTGAAAGATATTTTAGAAAATTAAAAATTGCGTCATATTCTCAGCTACTGAAAGACCGTACGTGTTAAAATAAAATATGATCCACGATATTCACGAAGAGTGTGGAATATTCGGGGTATACGGGCATCCCGAGGCTGCAAATCTTACCTACCTTGGACTCTATGCACTTCAGCACAGGGGACAGGAAGGCTCAGGCATCTGTTCAGCCGATGGAAGACATCTGTTCCTTGAGAAATCCAGGGGACTCGTTGCTGATGTCTTCAACGAAAAAAGACTGCGGAGACTTCCTGGCCAT
>JAZDLE010000021.1:0-2291 GCA_043802315.1 Nitrospirota bacterium | reverse complement strand
AAGTGACTCAAAAAGAGACTTTTCTTTTTTTCCTTCCAGCGTTACCTCCGTGAGCCAGCCACTTTTCAATGCTTCTTTGATTGTTATAAGTTTTCTGTGATTGCTCGCAATTCCCCTCATATTTTCTGCGGCAACAAACTCAGTGATGTATGAACAACCTGAATACAGCTTTTCTATAACAGAGAGGGAATCAGAGAGCGCAAAATTACTGAGCGCAGATGTATCGAAGATGATCTCAGGCATTCATTACATCCTGTGAAATCTCTGATGGTTCCTGTACGTTGATAGGAATGCCAAGCTCCTTGAGATATAGTCTTGCACTCACCGGATCGAGACCCAGTATCTCCGAAAGTTTGCCGAGGCTTATAAACCCCTCTTTGTATGCTTCGAGGGCAACAGTCCTTCTGTGCTCAAGGGCATCCTTCTTCATGTATGAAGTATCCACAGCATCCCTAACAAGCTCCCCGAGAGTCCTTCCTTCTTTCTTCCCATAGGATTTCAGTTTCCCGTGCTGCTCATCAGTAAATATGATATTGGTTCTCTTCATACGTGCCTCCTCGTATGTGTAACTATATGTGTAATGATAGCACTACTTACTGATAAAATCAACAAGAACGGTTTTGCCACTTGCTAACTTGTACTATCAGCGTAAGGTATTTCCTAACTTGCGTTCTTTCTAAGGTTCATAAATTACTTCCTCCTACCATTAATTCCTGTATAACTATCTTGTAAGCAGGTAAGATTTGCCCCAAGAAAGGCAGGGGGACTTATTGCTTCCCGGGTCACCGAACCCTTATTTCAGTCTGTCCCCTGCCTCTTGGAGCCATGATAAGTTGATTGGGCCGTATGAGCCCTTGTCACTATGGAGGATTGGCCGGAGGCACTACCTGTCTTTTTTATACTACCATGGGAGGTGTTTGTCATGAGCTTTTTTGTTGGAATCGATGTATCGAAAGAGAAATTTGATGCCTGTTGTATAGGAAACAAGGAGAAAAGGTATTCTCTCTCACGTGTTCCATGGACCGGGGAGGATTTGAGAAGTTCATCGTCCAGTTGCCAGAGGACAAAACATCATTCCTCCTGGGCATGGAATCTACCGCCTCGTATCATATTGCTCTCTTCTCGTATCTCACGGCAGAGGGATACCGGGTTGTCATCATTAATCCTCTGCTCATTGCAAACTTTGCGAAGCGTTCCTTAAGGAAAACGAAGACCGACAAGAAAGATGCCTTTACCATAGCCCAGTTTTTAATGAGGGAGAAAGAGACCCTCTCTCTACAGACCCCTGATCACCTGACAATGGAGCTCAAAGACCTCGCCAGGAGAAGAGAGAAGCTCGCCGATCATGTGACCTCGCTGAAGGGCAACATGAAGAGAATCCTCTCTGTCACGTTCCCTGAACTCGAACACTTAACCGGAGTCTTCACGAAGACGATCCTCCGTCTTTTGGCTTAAGTATCCTTCTGCCCATGCCCTGCGGGAAGCGAGTTGTTCTGCTGTTACGGATATCTTTATGACCCGGTCCAGGGGCAAAAAGCCCCAAGCCTCTGTCAAGGCGCTCATGGCCGCGGCAGCATCATCCGTCGGTGTGGCAAGTCCCGCAAAAGAGCTTGTTCTAAAACAGGAAGCCTCACTGCTCCTCCACGTTCAGGAACAGATGAAGGAGACTACAAAACTGCTCATGAGCCTCTTAAACGAAAGGATGAAACAGGATATGGAGATCCTCTGCTCCATGAAGGGGATAGGAGAGAATATTGCCATGAACTTCCTGATAGAAATGGGGACAGACGTGGGTATGTATGAGAATGACAAGAAGCTGATCGCCGCATCCGGCCTTGATCCTTCAACCTACCAATCAGGTAAATACGAGGGAATCGACATCTAAGAAGGGTGATCTGGCTCATGGCAACGAAGGTCATTATCAACAACAATCTCTTCAGAACCTATTTCTTCAAAAGGAGAAAAGAAGGACTGCCTTATAAAAAGGCGGTCCTTGCCACCGCTCATAAACTTATTCGAGTTATGTTCGCAATGCTGAGTCGTAAAACATGTTTTGTTGAAGGGGGGAATTAAATATAGTTGACTGTAACAGAGCATTATAAGATTTTTCTTGAAATACACAAGTAGGGGTGGTAATCAATAGATTAATAGGTCATAGGTTTTGAGAGCAGGATAACTGGAATCAAAACTTATGCAGATTATGTATCATAAATGCATATTCACTATTAACAGAATGATAGGGCATTTTCGAAGGTTTTTTGGCGACCTTTTCTTGAAATCCTACTATTTAG
>JAZDLE010000020.1:0-18490 GCA_043802315.1 Nitrospirota bacterium | reverse complement strand
GCATATTGAATTGTTTTAGTTGGCAGTACTAGAGCATCGTTTGCAATTTCAAGAGTTCCGTTGCCGTCAGGCACAGGATCAGTGTCTTCAAATATTCTATAAGAGGTTGTATTAGGAAAATTAACAAAATGCACCCTGTTTCTCTGCATTGCCCTTGCCCTTGCATTCATCAAATCAACATACATCTCTTTTACCTGACTTTCTACCCTGTATTTACCCATCCATCCTATAAATTCAAATCCGAGGGCAACAGCTAAGATGCCAATTATTGACAGGACAATTATTAACTCGACTAATGTTATACCGTGATCTTTCATTATCCTCATCCTATTTCAAAAAACCCTAAACAATCATAAGCCTTTGGCTCACAAAGGAGCATGAAAATAAGTAATCCCCCCAGCCCCCCTTTAGAAAAGGGGGGTGAGGGGGGATTTGATAAGTCCATTTTCGGAGCAAATATGACTGTTTTGTCATGCATCCTGTCCATTATTTCATCTCTCTTTTATATGTAATGTCCGTTTTAGCGGTGGGGGCGGTGTCAATAAAGACAAGCCCTGGGCAGTAGGCGGAACACCTTCCAGTGCAGATGTTCTCCTTCCACCCATTTCTGAGAGGGCCTGTGACAGATTTATCTGTTCAATACTACCTGTTGATACCTGGAGTAATGCAGTTCCTTTTAATAAAGCACCACCTGCACCGCCTGTGTTGTATCTTACTCCCCATATGAAACTCTTACCACCAAGCCCACACTCATCACTATATGGCTTATATGTTGTAAAGAACGCAAGACCTGTAGTTGTTGCCAGCGGGTCGGTTATGACCCGTTCAGCTCTGTAGCCTCTCGTAACAGAGGTACTACCTTCAAGGTACGTGTAATTACCAGAAGCTTCAAGATTAATATACCACCCTGTAAAACTCGCAGAATTAGCAGTATTTTCTGAAGGGACACTGCCAATGGAGGTCACATTCGTTAAAGTACCCAGGCTTACTATGCTGGTACAACTTGTGTTAATGGCTGATAGCGAGAAACAAGGTTCTTTTATCGCAAAGAGTCGTCTCTGGTTATCTGCATCGTCTGTTGTACTACCCTGTTCAAAGAAATATCTGCCTGTGCCGAAGAAAAGCCACAAAATACCTTTGCTTTGATTCTGTAACTGTGCGACAGATGAGGTGACAGGGCCAATACCATCTATTACCTGACTCCAGACCCAATTATTCGGGTCTGGGTCTTCTTTTGTTATAAGCCTTCCAACACCTCCATCGGTCCACGTATAGTTTGGACTTGAACCTGTTCTCTTTACATATCCAATATAAAGGACATCATCTTTATAATCTACATCAGGATCGTTTGTGGCACTAAGCATAGAGCCAGCAAAGGCAAAGGGAATGCTGGTGTCTATTGTCCGCTGAAGCGAGCCATCTTTCAGATCGAGTACAAAGAGCCTCAGATTTTGGTCAGAGCGACCGAGGAACTGATTGTTAGTTGTGTCTATTGGCCCTGTGGGACCAGAGCCGAAGACAACAAACCATTTGCCGTTTTTGTTTTGATCTCCAATTCTGACTACTGCAGGACCTGTTGTTGCAAAGCCAAGATTAACGCTTGAAAACTCCCAGAGAAGCTGCGGAGGATGGCCGACTGGATCATCCGGGTAAGCAAGAGAATCAGTAATGTCAAGCGCAAAATAAGAAGAATACCCTACGCCGTTTATTGGTGTTTTTACACAGTCAGGTAATCCACCTGTTGTTGTATTACAGGAACCGGTACTATTTCTGCATGCTCCTCCATACCTCATGCCACCAATTAGAATTGTCCTCCATGAAGAGACATCCCGTGTATTCCCTGAAATGTCTCCTGACCCTGGAGCGCCAGTGCTTGCGTCAAAGATAAAAGGACTGAGATCAACAGTATAAACGTGGCAGTATTCTGGGTCCATGATATATCTGAGATATGGCAGCGCATTGTTTGGTATAAATGCCCATACTTCCTTTCCAATAGGGTTACTGACAGTCGAGTTTGTCAGGCAAGCTTTATCATTCGTCCCAAAGGTACATGAATTCCCTGGAAGTCCGGGGATCTCCAACTTTCCAAGCTTGAAAGCATGGAGCATACCGTCATTCCCTCCGGTGAACACTATCCCTCTGTTTTCATACCCTGAAGTTTCTGTAAAGTCTTTGTATGTGGTGTCATTATATTTGCTATCATAGGTATTCAATGGTATCCATGAAGCGATTCTCGGAGTTGAATTTATTACATCGCCAAACTTCCAGACCTTTGTATCGCTACCAATAGTTACCGTCCTCTTTCTGTAATCATCTATACCGTCTGCAGGAAATTGATCAATGCCTGTAATATCTGACGTGCCATCGCCATCTAAATCTTCTGTAGTAAGTCCTTCGCCGTTTGTGTAACGGATAATATATTGTGCTTCTGTATCATTAGAAGCCTGTAAGTATGTCCTCAATGCTGATGCATTTGCCGTAGAAAAGGATAGCAGATTAGTTCCTGTTATTGTTGTATAAATCGATCTCGGAACTGAGGTGATGTCCCTGCTCCACAACATTTCACCTGCTCCCCAGATACTTCCAATGTTTTCGAACGAAACTGTTGGCTTTGTGATATCGGCATCACCATCACCGTCCGTGTCCTGATATCGTCTTGCTCTTGTCAATTGGGCAGTTGTATCAAAATAGAGCTGGACTATATAGTCATCAATAAGGTTAAGTTTTCTATCCGGACTCTCTGCAACTGTATCCTCTCTAATATTGCTGTTTGTAAAAAATGGGTCAACATAGTACCACAGATTTTTATTTTCCCCTGTCCAGAAGATTATGTCATTACCGAATCTGCGTCTTGGGTAAAAAACAGCTTGGACAAGGTTTGCTCCTCTGCCCTCCCCTGATGCAAGAACCGATGCTGCAGTACCAGAAGATGCGCGTCTGAGTATGCTTCCAAAAGCATCAGAGATAGCCTGTTCAAGTTCGTTACCTTCAGTGGCCTGATAATAAGTATCAGGTTCATTATCACCATTCTGATCCCATTCTGTTTGAAGGTCAGGTCTGCTGTTTCCATTGATATCCTCAAAGCCACCATTGATGGCTGCATATTTAAGGAGTGCAGAATTCTCCCCGAAAGCAAAAACAGGGAAAAGGGTGATATTTTGAATACCTGACATATTATTAATCCCGAGCGTGGGGTTATTCCTTAAATCTATTGTATGTGTCCACAGGGCTACATCCTCAAAACCTGCTACGTTTCCGCCTGGACCACAATCTGGTATGGGACCACCAGTAAATGGGGTAACGGAAGGACAGCTAATATCTGAGCAATCATAATCAGACCTTCCTGAAGCATAAGTCTCTATTGTTCCAGGAAGATTTCCATCATCACATGGTTCACCATCAGTGATAAAGAGTACATAACTTTTTGAACACGAAGGCCATCGGGGAGAGCCTCCCGTTCCATAGTTATAGGGGTCCACGCTGTTATTTATTTGAAAATCGCCAGAAGCGTATCTTGGTCCTGGTCCTCCTGCTACACTTGCCTGCTGGGCGAAGTAGCCTGCTACAGTCCAGAGTGCTTCACTAAGAGGGGTATTAGCAGTTGGCCGTGTTAGGTTAACCTGATTCACAACACTTGAGAGGCTCCCAGCGGCGATAACAACCTGGACATAACCGCCATCGCTGGTATTATAAAATGTAAGGCCAGGCCTTGCGCGTGTGCCAACAACAGTCTGCAAAACCCCTTCTATGGGAACTGGAACCCTGACCGCAACATTATAATTGTTGACAACCGAAGATGAGCAGGATGAGGTGCTTCTGACACGGAAAGTTGATGTCCCAGAACTACCAGTGTCAAAAGTAATGCACCGTGTTCCAGAATATAAAGAACTATCAGCATAATTTTCTATATTTGCTATCTGTTTGTATATTCCTCTCCGGGTCAAATCAGTTATTTCTCCTATGAGTCTGTTATATCCTGATCCTTCTCCTGTGGTTGTCCTTCCACCTGTCATCACCTTTCTGACAATATCCACCCTTCTCATAGTTAACCAATTCAGGAAATTACCATCCCATGAATTGGCCGGTCTTGCCCCTGATTTTGGACCAGCAGGGACAAATCTATTTGATGAATAGGTATACCAGTAGTCAGAGTTTAAATAGCCATAGTATTCATGTGCTGGTGAAAATTCAGTGCAAGGATTATTGCTACACGTACATGGATAATCGTTAGCAATACCATCTCCATTTACATCACATTTTTTTTCATCGCCATCATAATATGCAAAGCTCAACATACTCAATGAATTGTCAAGGACAATCATGACGTTGGGAGGGACATCTTGGATAACATAGGGAGGTACAACACAATAGTCATTCATTGCAGCATCTGAATTTTTAAGTGGCAAAAAGTTGATTAGCAACAATGCAGTTATGATAATAATGTTTAAACGTTGTATCATAATCCACCCCTTCATTCTGTCATATCTATCATGACTATTAACTTACCAGCATAAGATTTGATATACACGTATCTTCCTCTTTTAAGCTCATTCTTGGATACATCTCTTCCCACATTATCTTTGATCAAGGCTTCTGAGATATAAAAAGTTTTTCCTTTAACCTGAATAGAATCCCAAGAGACAACTTCTATCAATCCTTCTGCTACCTTGACTTCCTTTGTGAAGCCATGTGAGGTGTTTGTACAAAAGCAAGCTATCAATACAAATAATACAAGCAATATAATAATACCCCTTTTCATAATAACCCCCTGTCTCTAAACTCTATGCTATCTTTTCCGGTCATCACTAATAATTTTCCTTTTTTCTTTGCAGAGCAAGTTCGATGCCCGTTTTGTCTACCATGCAAGAAGCCCTTGAAATAAGGTTTTCAGTTGGATTATTCACAATGATTGGGTAATCGGTGTAATAAACTGGGTAACGGATTACATAGAAGAGAAAAAGAGAAAGGTTGAAAAATTTATACAGCTCCGGTATCGTAGACTGAAAGATTTTAATGCTCAAACCGTCATGAGCCTTTAGCTCACAAGGGAGCATAAAAATAAGTAATCCCCCGTCCCCCCTTTAGAAAAGGGGGGACGGGAGGGGGATTTGAAATGTTATTTTCGGAGCAAATTACTAACTTGAGAGGTGAATAAATGAAAAAGATGTTGTTCCCCATGTTAATTATTTTTTTGCTAGTGCCATTACTGTATTCTTATAGCTTCAGTGAAACAGATAAGGAACGTTCTGAATCTCTCAACCTTACTGTAGATGAAGCCTCAGCATTGCTGAGAGAATTGGACCCGAATATCAAGATCCTCGAAGTCAGAAAAAGTCCTGTCGGGGGTTTATGGGAGGTAGCTCTTGAGTCTGGTAACAGAAAGAGTATTGTATACGTCGATTTTACAAAAAAATATCTGCTCTCAGGCGCTCTTCTCTCTATAAAGGAAAAGAAGAATCTTACACAAGAGAGGCTCAGTGAAATCAATAAGGTTGATGTATCACAGATTCCCCTTGGCGATGCGATTGTAATAGGTGATAAAGACGCCAAGTATCGTGTTATTGTTTTTGACGACCCTGACTGACCATTCTGTGCAAAACTTCATCAGGAGATGAAGAAGGTAATAGAGAAGAGAAAGGACATAGCATTTTATATAAAGATGTTTCCCCTGAAGATGCATCCGGGGGCTTATGAAAAGGCAAAGGCTATCGTGTGTGAAAAATCCCTCAGTCTTCTTGACGATGCCTTTGAGAAAAAACAGTTACCGAAACCAAAATGCGAAACAACTGTTATTGATGAAAATGTAAAACTTGGTGAGAAACTTGGTATTTCAGGTGCACCTACCCTCATCATGCCTGATGGAAGGGTCATCCAAGGCTATAGAGAAGCCGCTGCAATTATAGAACTTGTGGGCAACGTTATAAGTCCTTAAGATCTTTAAAGTTTGTTAAGTTTTTTTGTCATTTCGCACTCGATGCGGAATCCAGTGTTTTATGAGTTTCTTGAGTTTGCTTGAGGAGTCTGGATTCCCTCTCCTCGGCGAGTCGCCTGTGGCGACCGATCAAGCATGCCCTCAACTGTGATCGGGGGTCGGGGAATGACGAACATTGGAACAGAGTTCGCTATGAATAACTGGTTACCTGCTTATTTTCAGGACTCCCTCCATCTGTGCAATCTTCTGGGTGAGTCCTGAAAGCTGAAGTTTATTCTTTACCTCTAAAATGAATATGATGTGGGCTTTTTTGTCTTCTGTTGATTTTGCCTCTAGATGGCTTATATTTACGTTCACCGATGAGATAAGAGCGCTGAGATTTGCGAGTATGCCAGGTTTATCAACGGTCTCTACAAACAGCTTTGCAGGTGATGTTGCATCACCTGCTGATTTCCATTCGACATCAACGAGCCTTGCAGTGTCAATAGCGAGTCGCTCGAGGTTTGGACAATCTTCGCGATGAATTGTTGCACCCCTGCCTCTCGTTATAAAACCCACGAGCTTGTCACCTGGAACGGGGAAACAACATTTAGCCGTATGATATAAGACATTATCCACTCCTTTTATGGTGATGCCCTTCTGTTCTTTTGGAGGTCTTGTAACCTTTGTAGCAGGAATCTCTTCCGCTGGCTTCTCAGGTATCAGTTTGTTGACAACTTGGTGAGCTGATAATCTTCCAAAGCCAACAGAGACATAGAGTTCCTCAAGAGACGGGATGTTGAAGAACTCTAACACTCCCTGCATATCTTCAGATTTAAGGATTGACACGCTGAGGTCATGTCTTTTCAATTCTCCTTCGAGGAGCTTAAAACCCAGCTGTTCGGCCTGTTTCCTTTCTTCAGCCTTTATCAACTGCTTTATCCTGCTCTTTGCCCGTTGTGTGACAACGAATTTAAGCCAGTCTCTGCTCGGCCCATGTGTTGGAGAGGTCATGATTTCGATAGTGTCGCCACTTCTGAGGATGTACTTGAGCGGTACTATTCTTCCATTTACTTTTGCACCAACGCATTTATGACCTACCTGTGTGTGTATGCTGTAGGCAAAATCAACCGGTGATGAACCAACGGGGAGCTCCTTGATATCTCCCTTCGGGGTAAAGACATAGATAACATCGGGAAAGACTTCGCCTTTAACAGCATCAAGGAAGTCCTTTGCATCAGAGAGCTCTTTCTGTGAGTGTATCAGTTCCCTCAGCCATGAGATATATTTACTGCTCTTTTCATCGATCTTTCCTTTTTCTTTATATCTCCAGTGGGATGCTATACCATGTTCTGCGATCATATGCATCTCTTTGGTCCTTATCTGACACTCAACTCTCTCTCCTTTTGGCCCGATAACAGTCGTTTGAAGAGACTGATACATATTTGATTTTGGTACCCCGATATAATCCCTGAATCTGCCAGGTATCGGTGTCCAGAGGGAATGAATCAGGCCGAGGATTGCATAGCAATTAGCCGTTGTATCAGTAATTATTCTCAGACCGAGGACGTCATGAACCTGCTCAAAGGTAATCCTCTGTGTCTGCATCTTTTGATAGATGCCATAGTAATGCTTTACCCTTCCTGATATCGTTCCTGGGAGATCTGCCTCTTTCAATTTGTTATTTACAATATGAATAAGCTCTTTTAAATAACCCTCCTGTTCCTCCTTTCTCTTTGCAACCTTGCTTACAAGCTCACTGTAGAGCTTGGGCATGAGGAATTTAAAGCTCAGGTCTTCAAGTTCCGTCCTCAGCCAACCGATACCAAGCCTATTGGCTATTGGAGCATAGATCTCGAGAGTTTCTAAGGCAATCCTGTGCCGTTTAGCCTCTGGAAGGTGTCTGAGGGTAAGCATATTATGGAGCCTATCCGCAAATTTTATGAGCATTACCCTGACATCTTCTGACATGGCTAAAAACATCTTTCTGAAGTTTTCTGCCTGAGCCTCCTCTTTCGTCTTGAAGACTATCTTAGAGAGCTTTGTTACAGATTCTACGAGGAATGCAATCTCTTCGCCAAAGAGTTCCTTTATCTTTTTCCTTGTTATGCCTGTATCTTCAATCGTGTCATGCAGAAGACCTGCTGCAATGGTTGCGGTATCCATCTTCATATCAGCAAGGATCGATGCAACCGCAACGGGATGTTCTATATATGGTGAGCCTTCCATCCTCTTCTGACTGGAGTGGGCCTCACTCGAAAAATGATACGCCCTCTTCATTATTTCTGTGTCTGCGTCGGGATTATAGGAAATGACCTTTTTGATAAGGTCGTCTACAGTTAGAGATTCTTCTGACATAATTTATTATACAATTTTAATTCGTGAGGCGTTATCCGTGATGTGTGATGTGTATATAGCAAAAATTATTAGTGCAGAAGTGCCGAATCTTTAATAATAAATTTTGTTTTCCATTCAACTCATTACGTGTTACCCATTACGCATTACGTCTTTACAGGCTTGGCCTGAATGCCTTCAGGTTTAACTGCAGGAATCTGCCACCTTCCCATTCATTGATAAATGGTGTAAATACAGCATCAATCGTGGTTGAGACTTCGAGCCTATCGAAAAATCTACCCATATCAAACCCTATCGTATCAAGAGATTGAGACTTCTGTCTCAGTTTCATCTTCAGGTGATTATTCCCGACTACCTTTGGATAGAGAACCTCAAGCCCTTTTGAACCCAAAAGTGGCTCAGGGTTTCCGTATCCAAGGGGTTCAAGCAGTTTGAATTCCTTTACGAGGTTAAAATTTATATGAGATAGGGTTACATCTGCATCTATTTTGAGGGAGGGTGTAAAATCACTTCCTATAAGGGTTTCCTCCACAATCCTGTTAATCCTCTCTTCAAATGATGGAATATCCTCTGAGTTTAGTCTAAACCCTGCAGCCTGTTTGTGACCGCCAAAGCCTGTAAGAAATTCTCTGCAGCCTGTAAGGCCCTCGTATATATCAAAAGGGGGTATGCTTCTCGCTGAACCCAGGGCATGGTTTCCTTCTGTAGAGATAACAAAGGCAGGTCTATAAAAAGCATCAGCAATCCTTGATGCCACAATGCCGATAATACCACGATGCCACCCCTCTGACGAAAGTACGATAGCTGGGGAGATACCTTTGTTGTTGAGCTTACTGAGAGCTTCCTGATAAATTTTTTCCTCTATTCGTTGCCTTTCTGAATTCAGTCCATCCAGCCACGATGCGATATCAGTCGCCTCCTCATCAGAATCAGTAAGGAGAAATCTTACAACATTACCAGCGTCAGAAGCCCTGCCAGCTGCATTGATTCTCGGGATTACCGTAAATGGTAGCAGCCCTGATTTTATCTCTTTTCCATCAATTCCCGATACCTTCTTTAGTGCTTTTACTCCTGGCCTTGCCCCATCTTCTATGAGCTTTAATCCTTCCTTGACAATAATCCTGTTTTCACCTGTAATAGGAATGACATCAGCAATGGTGCCGATAGCAGCAAGGTCAAGGAGCGCATTGCTCATTACGCATGACGAGTTATACATGATGTCTAATGCCTGAGCACATTTGAATGCGACTCCTGCACCAGATAAAGTCGAGAGTCGAGAGTCAGAAGACAAGAGTTTAGGATTTATAATAGCAACAGCATCGGGTAGGAGCAAAGAGCTATGAGCAGAAAGCCTTTGCTCTCTGTTTTCTTCTGGTTTATACTCCAGGCTCTCTGCTTTCTGTTGCTCTATGCTTTTCAGGGATTCGTGATGGTCGGTTATAATTACATCGATTCCCTCTCTTTTTGATAGAGCTACTGCCTCAAAGGATGTTATCCCACAGTCAACGGTGATTATGAGTTTGGCCCCGAGTTCCTTTGCTTTTTCAACACCAGCAAGGTTAAACCCATACCCATGAGTAATCCTATTAGGTATAAAGTAAGAGACATCTAATCCAAGTTCTTTGAGAGTATAGACCATTATTGCTGTGGCAGAAAGGCCATCTGCGTCGTAGTCGCCGTGGACAAGGACCTTTTCGCTCCGCTTTAACGCCTCCTTTATTCTCTCAACAGCAGTTTTTAAACCAGTGAGCTCGAAGGGGTCGGTGAGGTTTGATATTCTCGGGTCCAGGAAATCATATATATCGTGAGGTGTCTTTACCCCCCTGTTTATCAATATTTGAGCCATAACAGGAGAAAGGGAGGTAATTTTTGATAAATATTCTATGTATTCCGTGTTAGTCCTGTTGACAAGCCATTTTCTATGCATAACTGCATGAAAGCTTAGAGCTTAGAGCATAGAGTTCCATACTCTTAACCCGCCGCTTTAGCAATTAGCTCTTCGCTCTCTGCCATCTGCTTTTCCTCTCATTTCTTGGCAAATGGTCTTTTGCCTCCCCAGAGGAGTACTATCGGGCTTGCAACAAATATTGATGAATAAGTCCCCACAACAACACCCATGATCATGGCGAGTGAGAAGTCATGTATGACTTCACCACCAAAGAAAAACAGTGCTAACGATGTAAGAAGAACGGTTGTAGAAGTTATTATTGTCCTCGATAAGACCTCATTGATGCTGTTGTTCATAACCGTTTGAACGTCTTCTTTCTGCTTTAATCTCAGATTCTCCCTGATCCTGTCAAACACCACAACTGTGTCTGTAAGAGAATAACCGGCAATGGTGAGAAGGGCAGTGACGAGGATGAGATTTATCTCTTTCCCCATGATAAAAAATAGCCCAAGTACAGCGAGGACGTCATGGAGGGTCGCAATGGTTGCCCCAACACCAAACCTTACCTGAAATCTGAATGCAACATATATGAGCAGTCCTATGACAGCAACAGCGATTGCCTTTGCTGCATCTGTCCTCAGCCTTCCCCCAACCTTCGGGCCGATAACAGTCGTTGAATCAATTACATACTTGTTATCGGAAAATTTCTGGCTCAGTATTGTTGTTATTGCCTCTGCAACACGACCAAGCTCTTCCTCACTTTTTTTCATCCTTATGAGTATTTTATTCTCTGTGGGGAGATCCTGGAGGTCAAAATCTCTTAATCCTCCATTTTCGAGGGTAAGCCTTATCGTATGGAGTACAACAGGTTTTTCAAACTTTAGCTGTATGGAAGTTCCTCCCGCAAAATCTATCCCGAGGTTTGCATGGCCTCTCGCTATCTGTATGATTGCGATAATACCGAGGAGGGAGAGAATCCCTGAAAAGGCAAAGGCTAAATATCGCTTTCCGAGGAAATCTATACGGGGGCTTTTAATCAGCTCTATCATCGTTCTCTTATATACTCAGCGTCTTTATTTCTCGTCTGCTGTTTATCATATCAAAGACTGTTTTTGTGCCAACAAGGGCAGTAAAGAGATTTATAGCGACACCAAGGCTTAACGTTACGGCAAATCCTTTTATAGGGCCTGTGCCGAACTGAAAGAGCACTGCTGCTGTTATCAATGTCGTAACATGGGAGTCGAAGATTGTCCAGAAGGCCTTGTGGTATCCTGAATCAACAGCTGCCCGTGGCGTCTTACCAGCCCTTAGTTCATCCCTCATTCTCTCGAACATAAGGACATTTGAATCAACGGCCATGCCGATAGCGAGAATCATTCCCGCAATGCCAGGAAGACTAAGCGTAGCATTCAGTGATGCCATTGCGCCGAGCAGGAGTATTATGTTGAAGAAGAGTGCCAGGTCAGCGATTAATCCTGAAAGCCTGTAGTAGAATATCATGAATGCTACAACCGCAATAGTTCCAATAATACCTGCCAATGTTCCCGCCTCTATAGAGTCTCTGCCGAGGGATGGTCCTACTGTGACATTCTGGAGTAACTTCAAGGGAGCAGGTAGTGCTCCTGACCTGAGTACAATACTCAGATCCTTTGCTTCTTCCGTTGAAAAGCTTCCTGTTATCTGGGCATTTCCTCCTGAGATCCTCTCCTGTATGACAGGAGCAGAATAAACAGTATTGTCGAGGATAATCGCAAGCCTCTTTTTGACATTTGCCCCTGTAACCTCTTCGAAGATTTTTGCACCGGCTGCGTTAAAGGTGATTGATACGTAGGGTTCGTTGAATCTCGTGTCAATATTCACCCTCGCTTCACTCAAGAGGTCTCCTGTAAGAGCTGCCTGTTTCTTGAGAAGGAGGGGTATCTTTCTGACGGCACCTGTCTCCGTGTTAACCTTTTTCTCAAAGAGTATCTCATCGCCTTCAGGTATCCTTTCAGCAAACTTCCTGAGAAGATTCTCTTCTTCACCAGGTAAAATTGATTGAGGGAGTTCTGCTGCTACCGGAGCTTCATCATGTACGAGCTTGAATTCAAGCTGTGCGGTCCTGCCGATAATGTCAACAGCACGCCTTGGATCCTTAACTCCGGGAAGCTGTACAACGATCTCGTTTTCACCTTGCCTGAGTATCGTTGGCTCTGAAACACCGAACTGGTCTATTCTATTACGAATTGTCTCGAGGGCCTGGTCAGCGGCGTTGTCCTTTATCCCTTTTTCCTCTTTATCGGAGAGTTTATATATGAGCTTACCGACTGTCTCGACAGGTGTGAGTGTTGGATAGTTTTCTTCAATTATCTTTCTTATCTCAGGGGTTGACGCACCCACTATAATAGTAGACCCGCTTTTGGTAACATTAGCCGTTAGGCTTTTCTTTACAAGTATTTCCTTTAATGTTGAGGCATACCTCTCTGTAGTTAGTTCAACAGCCTTATCTCCTTCAACCTCGTATACGAGGTGCAGCCCTCCTCGAAGGTCGAGTCCGAGTACAATCCCTTTTGATGGCATGTTCTTTTTCCACCATTCAGGCATGTACTGAAAAGCAGGAGTATTAGGAAGGAAAAATACAAACGCAAGAAGAATTGTCAGGCCTATGAGAATTAACTTCCAGAGAATCTTTGTCTTCACAAGACCTCCACACTCAGCTCAATCTTCCTCAGAAGATGGTCTGAGCGCTGCAATGTAAGACTTCCCAAGTTTTACCTTTACATTTTCTGCAACTTTGACTGTAACGGTATTGTTACCGACAGCCTCAACAACACCATAAATGCCGCCTGAGGTAATAACTTTATCTCCCTTCTTGATATTCTCCATCATCTTTTTGTGTTCCTTTGCTCTTTTCTGCTGTGGTTTTATGAGCAAGAAATAAAAGATGACGAATATGATGACAAGAGGGATAAGACTCCCTAATGCTCCCAACCCTTGGCCTCCTCCCTGAGGGGAGGAAGGGCCCATTGCATATGCAATATCATAAAGCATCTGGCACCTCCAAAAATTCCAGATAATATAACTACTTTATATATTTTTATCAACCCAAATGGATTTAGTGTGTCAAGTGGATTTAGTGATGTTACAAGCTGAGAGCGTATAGTATAGAGCTTGGTGTATGGATTTCTTTTACCCTTTGCTCTTAGCACTATGCTCTTAGCACTTGTTTTTTGCTAATATAAATCATTTGTCTTACAATACCAGAATTCAATAATATGGGATTCCTTGAGGTTATAAAAGAAGGATTCAAGGTAGTTCACAGGATCTGGCAGCTTTTGCTCGTCCAGCTCGGCATGGTGGTCCTGAGCGGTATCGGGTTTTTTGTCTTCGTCGGCATACCCCTTGCGATAGCCTTCATCTTATTCAGCATTGATCTTACAGGCATTGCAGAGATACGAGACATCTTCAGATTGCTTAAAGAACCGTCTGATATCCTATCTAAGTATTTCGGGCTTGTCCTTATCGTTATCGGGGGTTTTCTGATCTATATCCTTTTAGCCGCCACATTCAGTATTTGTGTATTTGGGGGTACCGTGGGAATTATCGGAAAAGCTCTAAGAGATAAAACCCTGAAATTCAGTATGCATACATTCTTCTCCGAGGCAAAAAGACTTTTTCTTCCGATGCTTGGTTTTACCTCTTTAGTAGGCATTATCCTGATTGCTACTGCCTTTGTCCTCGGAATCTTAGGGGGAGGCATAGTAGCATTAGTATCTTTTGTGAAGAGTCAGGATTCAACGCTTGCCCTTTTCCTCGGTCTCTTTTTTTCTCTGATCCTGGTAATCATTGCGCTCATCTTCCTTCTTGGAATACTCGCAATAACCATGTATGGAACTGCTGTACTCTCCATGAAAGGATTAGGACCTGTGAAATCCCTCAAAGAAGCGTCACATTATATATTGAGGCACCCAAATGCATTCTGGCTTTACTCCATACTCCTTGGAGGATATGTCCTTTCGAGTTTTTTCCTGATCCTCCTCGGCTATCCCTTCAAGTTGATCCCGGTGATAGGGACAATCATTTCCTTGCCGTATCAGTTCATCTCTTATACCTTTCAGACATACATAGGTCTTGCAATTATCGCTACTCTATTTACCTATTACTATTCCACAGAAATACTCAGCAAGCCTATTGTTGAACCTTCCACACCTCAAATTCCTCCAACAGAAGAGGAGTCTCAATCTTCTGTCAGTAATTACCCTACCCAGCCCACTTAATGCATGTAGTTTTTGTTAAAACCACCTTAAAATATCTCTAACTGAATTTATTTGTTCTTAGTAATCTCCCCAACCCCTCTTTATGAAAGAGTCCCGAAAGCGTTCGGGATTTTCTACAGGGGGCGTGGGGGATCACAAATTTTAATACTCCTTAGTGCTTACCTGTCGGCATGATCGTTTCATGAACAAGAATACCTCACAGGTGATAAGACTGATTATCCTTATTATCCTGATGTTCTGCCCAAAAGTCTCAGTGCTTTCTCGTGAAGTTTTTTATTTCCTGATACAAGGAGGGAGGAACTTTTTTTAAGGCTGGCTTCGATGGCCTCGATGCTATTTCCTTTAATATCCGTAAAAATACCTCCAGCCTCCCGTGCAAGCAGCCAGCCTCCTGCAAAGTCAAAGCTCCTCGAAAGGGATGGAGTGACAAATATGCTGATTGCACCGAGGGCAAGGTATGCAAGATCAAGAGCTGTAGCACCAAGACATCGGGTCTTTCTCGATTTTGAAAGAAGAGGCATTATCCTTGGTATGTCTTTGCAAGGGGACTGTGCCTCATATGCAACAAGATAAAATACGTCATCCTTTTGTGTACATATTCTCTTGCCATTTAAGAATGTCCCTTTGCCCTTCTCTGCCCAAAACTCATCACCATTGATGAGGTTCACAACATATGTGAGCTCGATATCCCCTAACGTATTTCCATTGACAACTGCAATGGAGGTGCAATAAAAGGGGATTCCCGAGATTGCATTCTTGCTTCCATCAATTGGGTCTATAAGGATCTTCTTACCTCCACCTCTTATATCTTTTATGCCAATCTCTTCAGAAATGACTGTCAAAGCTTCTCCTGACTCGTCAAGACCAGAGATGATAATATCTTCTGCCCTTTTATCTATGAAGAAGGTCTTATCGCCTGCTGCACCAACACCGAGGGCAGTTTCAGTGAAGGGGGTCTGTCTGATGAAAGGGATTTCTTGTAGAAGCTTCTTCCCTATTTTCCTGAGTATCCCTATCTCCATAAGCTTAACCTCGGGCAAGCCTCTCAAGTTCTTTCTCATCTATCTGAAGTTCTTGTGCAAGTGTCTTCAGCGAAGCGCCAGTCTGCTTGATTACTTCTCTGAGATATTCCTCATAACTCATATTTTTCTCCCAGCACCTGTAGAAATATTCTTTGAGTACTGCCGCAAGTCCCTCGGATGGGATTCTGTACCCTTTCCTCGTAGCTTCTTTTTCACCTATACTTTCGGGCAAACCTATCACAACAAGTCTGTCATCGAGGACAATATAACGAAGGTCTTGTATAATAGGGCAGCTCCCATAGCGAATCTCAGCTCCAGCACTTTTATAGAGAAAACCGATATGAGCTCTATCATGGAACTTTGGGAGAAGGTATTTGACGCGAACCCCGCTCCTTGTTAACCGCTCAATGTTCGTTATAATAACTCTCGTTCTTTTCTTGTCTTCTCCTGTTGGGAATCTCCCCGTGATGAACCCTATGACTTCAGATTTTGCATCCATCATGGAATCGGTAACGGTAAGGAAGTATTCCTGCCGTGTAAGTACCTTTGTTGCTCTTTCGACTTGTAATAAAAGGTCTCTCCTTCCCCTGCCTTCTCTCAAGCTGAAAAGAAGGAGTATGACGGTGACGATGAGCAACACTGATTCAAGCAGAAGAAGGATTGTCTCAATGCTCATAATTCATTATTCTAAAAAAATCCTTTCATGCTTACAAGCAAATTTTCTACGGATGTTGGATTGAGAGCTTCTATGTTTGAGTTACTAATAAGACCATAAGTAAGAACACATATTTTTACACCCTCCCCTCAATCCCCTCCCATCAAGGGAGGGGAAATCTACTCCCTCTCCCCTGGTGGGAGAGGTTTACCCGCCTCTGGCGGCGCCGAAGGCGACCAGGGGCAAGGGTGAGGGGGTGTGGTTTTACTTATGAACTCCTTAGTAAAGGTATCCATTGTCATTAACAACTGTGATATACTGGATAAAACTACATATTTCATTTAGAAATTACCAAAATCATATCACGTAAGGTTAGGAGAAAAAAAATGGTTATGAGAAAATTGCTCCCTATCTTCATTATTGTTTGTTTTATAACATTTTGTTTTTATGTTCTTGCTGATGCTGGGGAATGGGACCAATGCAAGGTCTGTCACAATGGCAATTTAGCTCCACATGAAAAAGACTTAAAAGGAAAGTATAAAACAGTAGACAAGTTTGTTGAGGCAGCTAAAAGGTCAGAAGAGCCTTTGATGGATCCTTTTAAGAAAAATGAAAAGCTTTTGAGAGAAGCTGCAAAAGATATTGGCTTGAAGTAAAGCTATAGTTCATATTGATATTTAACTTTATGTAAAGTTCTTCTATCAATTCCCGTCTTAGAGGCACTGTCATTCTGCTGAGCCCCAATACGAAAAGCTTGAGGCAAAATGGTGCGTCACCCCGGTGGCCAATGCATCCTCCGGCCGCCGAGGATATGAAGGTGGATGTGAAAAACCGTCTGCCCTGACTCGGGGTTACAGTTCATGACAAGCCTGAAGCCACGCTCTGCTATCCCTTTGTCCTTTGCAATTTTGTTAGCTACCTGGAACAAATGGCCAATGAGGGCTTTGTCTTCTTCTATGATATCAAGGTTTGTGGAGATATGTTTTTTTGGTATCACAAGGGTATGAACAGGAGACTGGGGATTAATATCTTCGAAAGCCACTGTAAGGTCATCTTCGTATATTATCTTTGCGGGTAGTTTTTTCTCAGCAATCCTGCAGAATATACATGCCATAAAGACCTCCTTAATTAACATTGAAAAAATAGCCTCACGGCGAATTTTTGTCAAGTGCTCCTTTGCGCCAATCTCTGACATGATTCGAATAACCAAACTCCGATAACCAAACTATTCACATCATTCGTGCTCAAAATGTTGCAGAATTATTGAGGATCCTGTTGAGAACGAGATGAGATTGCTTCGGTCGAAACGACCTCGCAATGACAGGTGAGGGGTCTTTTCCTCGCAATAACCGTATTGTTGCTTCAATTTAGGACTCTGCAGTCTTGCTGCATGTATTGATCTTGCTATTATGTTACATTTATAGAGGATATAAAAAAGGATGCCTTCAATGAATAAATTATGTCTCCCGGAACCCTTTTCTGGAGGGATGTTCCTTACCTACAAATGCACGAGTGAGTGCGAACATTGCATGTATTCTTGCTCTCCTGAATGGAAGGCAGATTGGATTTCTGAAAGAGATACTGAGAAGATTTTAACTTACCTTGCCGGTAAGATTAAGGCAAGTCCTCATGGACCAAATAGCATCAATATAAACTATGGGCTCCACTTTACTGGAGGAGAACCCTTTTTGAATTTTGACCTTTTACTGAAACTGGTCCAAAGAGCACAAGATTTTAATATTCCTTCAACCTTTGTCGAGACGAATTGTTTTTGGTGTATCGATGATAAAACGACAAGAGAAAAGCTTATACATTTAAAAGATGCTGGACTGAAAGGTTTGTTAATAAGTGTAAATCCTTTTATAACAGAAAAAACACCTTTCGAGAGGACAGAAAGAGCTATCAAATTAGGCAAAGAAGTCTTTGGGAGAAGTGTAATCGTATACCAGGAATTCTTTTATGATCAATTTAAGAGACTGGGAATTACCGGTACCCTCTCTTCCCAGGAATACTTACAGAGATCAAGGGATAGCTTGCGCTCTATAGAATTACTTCCCATGGGAAGGGCAGCTTACAAATTGGGATATTTGTATAGAAGATTTTCAGCACGGAAATTTTTTGGTGAATTCTGTATGGAAGTACTGACAAGACCCTGGCATGTCCATATTGATAATTATTGTCATTATATGACGGGTTACTGTGGGGGTATTTCTCTCGGTGACGCAAGGAATCTTGATCTTATCTGTCAGGGGATCCATTTGGATGAATATCCAATCCTTGGGTTACTTGTAACGGATATGAAAAGACTCTATGAATTTGCAGTCAAGGAATTTGCCTACAAGGAGCGAGAAGGAGGTTATATATCAAAATGTCATCTCTGTGTTGACATCAGAAAGCATATAG
>JAZDLE010000019.1:0-20481 GCA_043802315.1 Nitrospirota bacterium | reverse complement strand
CTTGTTCCCGTACCTCTCCGAATAAAGAATAAGGTTGACGTAGAGGAACTTCTTAGAGATGAGGGTTTTGTGGTCACTTTCAGCGGAGGTGCAGGCTATATGAAACTTATGCATCCTGAACTGATAGTGGAGTTCCTTGTTTCTGAAAAAGGAAGGGGTTCTGACAAGCCGTACCCTTTGCCGCAGTTGAGCATGAACGCCCAGCCTCTGAGATTTCTTGATTATCTTCTTCAAAACACTATACGCATAGAGGCAGAGGGACTAAAAATAAATGTGCCACATCCTGCCGCATTCGCGCTCCATAAGCTCATTATATCGGCCAGAAGAACAAAAGAGGAGAAGCTGGTCAAGGATAGAAAAGAAGCGTTAGGGGTTTTAACAGCCCTTATCAGAAAAGGTGAATCAGGTGAAACAAGAAGTATGTTTGACAGGATGCCTGCCGGATGGAAGAAGCGGGTTCTTGCTGTATTGACGGATACTGATAACGGCGAAATAATGAGGATTTTGAAATAAAAAACAGCCCAGTACTTCTGCCTTAAGAACAATAGTGATATAGTCCGGAAGTTTCAATAGCTCCATTATTGATATTTACTAAGAATTAGCTTTTGCACTGACACCGCCTCTGTTTTTTGCATATTATTGAATGGGACTAAGGCAGTGAGCACAGAACAGAGAAGCTAAACAGCCAAATACTTAAACTCCATCACATCTCTGATTAACTTGAAATCCTTCTCATTTCGTGTAATCAAAACTGCTCCGATGTCTCTTACGGATATGGCGATGAGGATGTCGGCGAGGAGGCTTTTGATTCGTAAGGGGTCGATCTTTTTACCCTTTCTCAATTTCAGCATTATATTCCCTGCAACATACCATTGCCTCTCAGTTACTGATATGACAGTAAAATTATTTTTTATCTGTCCGATGAGTTTTTGTTCCTTTGGGTCATATGCACCTGAGAGGAGTTCCATTAGGACCACAGAACTGAAAGTAATATGATAAAGTCTGTTCAGATTAATAAAGGTATTGCAAACTGTGTCTTTTCTGAAATGCTCTACGAGAAAAGAAGTGTCGAGGACTGCCTTCTGCCTCAATTAAGCCCCTCAAACTTAAACTTTCCCTTTGTCTGCTCAATAAATTTCCTCATCTTTTCCTGATATATTACATCAGAAAGGGCTGCCTCTATTGTCTCTGTTTCGGTTTTGGCGCCGAGTATTTTTTGTGCGTCTTTAATCAAGGTTTCATCGAGCCTGAAATGTTTGGCTATTTTCTTTGTTGCAGTCTGCATATATAACCTCCTTATGCTATTGTATATACAGTTTATAATATTATGGCTACAGAAGCAAGAAAAATCAAAACTACATCTTGTGTAATCTTCCCCAACCACTTGATATTACTCCTGAATGGAGTTTTGACGAGCTTATCAACCAGTCTTTTGCCAGCAGTGATAAGTTTGGTCTCATAACTACACAGGCAAAGGGGTATCCATTTGAAGTTCCGATTCAGAATAACCCGAAAGTCAGCGGCGTCATCCTTGCAGATCAGGCGAAAAGTCTCCTAACCTCCCTTTGCCAAATCCCGAACGCCTTCGGGACTCTTTGATAAAGAGGGGGAAGGGGAGATTTTTTAATCAACGTCAATTCAATTTTGAGACAATTAATATACTACTCCCTCTGTAGGAATCCACAAAAGCCTTACACGTTTTGTCAAAGATCTCAACCGCAATCTCAGCTGAAAGAATATCTGAAGACACTGAACGATTAATTGATAACTGTTATTTCATCGACTCGATCTTATCGAGCACTTCAACGATCTTATCGGTAATCAGCTTTACTGCCTTTTCCCCTTTTTCTGCTGATGCCTTTTTCGGATTTCCCCATACCCCGCCGGGCCAATATTTGACCTTATCCTTGACGACAAAAGGTTTTGGAATATTGGGATACTCTTCAGCCGCCCTTCCCCTTACCAGATCAGGCGATAAATAAAGCATTATTGACGTCTCGATTTCACCTGCATGAGAATCATTCGGTGTTTCTGCAATAGCAGACAGTTCTTTCCACAATAGATCGTATGGAGAAAAGACCGCTATTTTTATCCCTTTTAATTGCTCTATGAGGATTTCGGCAGTCTCCTTAAGCGCAGACATATGAAGGCTGCCGCCATGACCTGAAATCAGAAGGATATTTCTAAGCCCCTTTTTAAACGCATCCATAACAAGATCGTATGAAAGCCGCCTGAGCGTATCAGGAGTAATGCTTATCGTGCCAGGATGGTTTTTCGTTGTCGTGCATACGCCATAATAATTGATTGGTGCAAGAAAAAATTTCTTTTTCTTTGCAACTAACGTAAGTGCTTCCTCGATAATAAGGGCGTCGGTATTCAAAGGCAGGTGTCTTCCATGCTCTTCGATAGTCCCGAAAGGGAATACAATCGTCTTCGTCTGTTTCAGATATTTTCTGAATTCATGCATGGTAATGGTCTTTAATATATACATGGCCTTCCTCCTAACGATCTTTCATTATAGGCTATTCGATAGTCAAAAGCTCCTCCCCTTTACAAGGGGAGACATGGTGGGGTAATGGTAAATCTTTCTCTTTAACCTCCACTACCCCTCCTTTGTAAGGAGGGGATTTATTGATTATACAACCGAAGCGAACATATTCATTTTCCTTTTATTTCTATTTTACAGCGATATTCACTCAAATTAAATCCTAATTGATATAATAAATCCAGTATTGAAAGGCATTCAAAGGAGGAGAGTATGGCCAGGGTATTTTTTGCATCAGCAAGGGCGATGAAATGGAAGTATGATGACAGTATGCCCGGCAAGCTTGAAAGGCTTCTTAAGGAGATAAACCTCTCAAAGTATTTTGAGCCTAAGGAGTGGGTGGCTGTAAAGACCCACTTTGGTTCTGAGGGTGCTCACAGGATCGTGCGGCCTGTTTTTCTGAGAAAGGTCGTTGATGCGCTGAAAGGCTTTGGCGCAAAACCTTTTGTAACGGATACGGTCAGGATTAAAGGCCTCGACTATCTTGAGGTTGCCAATCAAAACGGGATCAACCACCTTTCAGTGGGAGCGCCTGTTCTCCTTGCTGATGGACTCTATGGGAATGACAACATTATGGTGAAGGCCGGTGAAATTCTCGGTGAGGTCGCCATATCAAGCGTAATACATGACGTGCCCGCAATGGTCGTATGCTCTCACGTGAAAGGACATATCCAGGCAGGGTATGGAGGCGCCATAAAAAATGTCGCAATGGGCGGGGTGAGTTCACGCCACAGGGAATGCGGATGGAAATGCGGCAGGGGCGCAATGCATACCATAGGGGAGGGAAAACTCATTTGGAATAAAGAAAGATGTGAACTCTGCTACCAGTGTGAGGAGATCTGCCCCCTTGAAGCCATAAAGTTCGAGAATGAACTTTTTACTTACAAGGAAGAGGACTGTTGGAGATGTGGCAGATGTACGAGGGTCTGCCCTTCAGGGGCTCTCGAACTTCCTGGTGATGACGAGAGGTTTATGCGTTCTCTTGCAGAGGCTGCAAAGGCTGTCCTGAGCACTTTCAAAGAAAGCAAGGTCATCTTTATAAATTTTCTAACAGAGATACAGCCTGAATGTGATTGCATGCCTGTAGCAGATGTGCCTGTTATACAGGATCAGGGTATTCTTCTGTCAGAAGATATCGTCTCTATTGAACAGGCAAGTGTTGATATACTTTTGAAGGCTGAGCCCCTACCGCAATCGGCATCAGAGGAGAAAGCAATAGCAAAGGGCGATGATATCTTATTCAAGCTCAGTGAAAAGCCATACTCGATTCAGATAGAAGAAGCAGAACGGCTTGGCCTGGGAAGCAGGAAATACGAAATTATAGTAAGTTAAGGGGAGAATATAAAGTATTACTTGAAGATATTTAGGCCCTGTAAGATTTATTTTCTTTAATATATTCTTCTGTCAGATCGCAGGTCATGACCTTCACAGAGGACCTCCCAAGATTGAGGTCAATAATTATCCTGATCTCTTTTCCTTTTAAAATTTCCGCTGCCTTTTTATCTTTTCCTGTACTTATTCCTTTATTTGCAACGTTTACTTCCCCGAAATAGATATCGACTTTTTCTTGTTGAATCACAATGTCCGAATATCCGAGGGCTGCCATGATGCGCCCCCAGTTTGGATCATTTCCATAGATGGCTGTCTTTACGAGGTTTGAGTTTGCCACGGCAAAGGCAGCCCTTTCTGCATCTGCCTCACTCTTAGCGCCTTTTACCTCTATCTCTATGAACTTAGATGCTCCCTCACCATCCTTCACAATTAATCTTGATAAGGTAATGGTGACTTCATTGAGAGCCTTTTTGAAGACGTTGTATGATTCTGCCCTCTCAGTAATCGGGGGATTGCCAAGCATACCATTTGCCATGATGAGCACTGTATCATTCGTTGATCTATCACCATCAACAGTGATCCTGTTGAAGGAGGTCGCTACTGCATCCTTAAGTGTTTTGTACAGTGTCTTCTGTTCTACTGCAATATCTGTCATCAGAAAACAGAGCATCGTTGCCATCTTTGGGCATATCATTCCAGCGCCTTTACAGATACCAGCGATGGTGCCTGTCTTGTTACCAATCTTTACTTTTTTATGTACAATTTTAGGGAATGTGTCTGTAGTCATTATTGCTGCTGCAGCATCCTGTATGTTTGATTTGCCGAGATTATCTGTTAATTCAGAAATCTTTGGCCTCACTCTCTCCATAGGCATGGGTATACCTATTACACCTGTTGAACAGACATAGACAAGAGAGGGTTTTATATTGAGTCCATGAGCAACACGTTCTGCTGTCTCGGCAGCATCCTGCATGCCTTTCCTGCCTGTGCATGCATTGGCATTGCCGCTGTTAACCACGATAGCCTGCCCCTTGCCTGACCTTATCTTTTTCATGTCTAATTGTACAGGTGCAGCCTTAACCTGATTTGTTGTAAATGTGCCAGCTATGTTTGCCTCTACTGTGGAATATATGAGAGCAAGGTCTTTACGGTTTGGGTATCTGATCGCAGCCTCTGCGGTGGAAAATAAAAAACCTTTCGGAATCATATTAAATTTTTTCAAAAAATCCCCCTAAATCCCCCTTTGCTAAAGGGGGAAAGAAGGGGATTACATCATGGGAATAAAGCAACTGTATCAAGTGCAGTTTTTTCATCAAAACCCATCATAATATTCATGTTCTGTACAGCCAGTCCTGAAGCGCCCTTCATAAGATTATCTATTGCAGTGACGATAATGAGCGTATGCGTCCTTTTGTTTACCATGAGTCCGATCTCACAAAGGTTTGTTCCTCGTACATTTTTTACATTAGGAAATCTTCCTTCTTCAAGCACCTTAATGAATGGCTCATTGGCATATGTTTTTTTATAGAATTCTATGATTTTTGTTGTATCTATTTGTTTCGTAAGCCTGGAATATATGGTTGATAGTATCCCTCTGTCAAAGGGGGCGAGGTGAGGTGTAAAGTTTACCTTTATATCCTTGCCAGCAATTGCTGAGAGCTCTTGTTCTATCTCGGGTGTGTGCCTGTGGGTTGCAATAGCATATGCCTTAAAGCCTTCATTCACCTCGCAAAAGGAGAATGCAATTTCAGTTTTTCTTCCTGCACCACTTGTTCCAGATTTTGAGTCTATGACGATCGAAGCGACATCAATGAGGTTATTTTTTATTGCAGGATAGAGTCCAAGAATTGCACCTGTCGGGTAGCAGCCAGGGTTTGCTATGAGGTTTGCCCTGGAAATCTTTCTCCTGTAAAGTTCGGGGAGACCATAAACAGCCTTCTCAAGCGTTTTTTGAAACTTATGTTCCACCTTATACCATTGCTGGTATGTCTTTGCATCTTTGAGTCTATAGTCTGCAGAGAGGTCAATAACCTTCTTGCCCTGTCTGAAAAAGAAGTCCACAGCCTCTTGTGACTCTCCATGGGGAAGGGCCATGAAAAACAGATCTGCCTTATTGACGATATTCCCAGCCCGCAAGGGCTCATATATGAGTTTCGAATGTGTATGAAGGTTTGGAAAAAGGTCAACGACAGATTTCCCTGCAGATCTTTCAGAAGTGACAGCTGTAATAGTAATTGATGGGGAGTGAGAAAGGATACGGAGTAATTCGCCTCCCGTATATCCACTGCCGCCACATATGGCAACACGTAACATCAGTCGATAGTCAATAGTCGATAGTCTGCAGTCAGAGACGTCCTTCCTTTTGATATCTGACTAATGACTGCTGACTGCCGACTCATAACTGGTATTTTTATCTCTTGGAGAACTGGAATCTCTTCCGTGCGCCTTTCTGACCGTATTTTTTTCTCTCTTTTTCCCGGGGGTCTCTCGTGAGAAAACCTTCCTTTTTGAGTCTCGAACGGAGGTCACTATTCATATCAACGATCGCCCGTGTTATACCATGCCTTACTGCACCTGCCTGACCAGTATGTCCACCACCAGTTACAGTTGCATTAATGTTGTATTTTCCTGTAATGCCGGCAAGCTCGATTGGCTGACGGAGCATCATCCTCATTGTCTCTCTGGGAAAATAAACATTAACAGGTTTTCCGCTAATTATGATCTGGCCATCCCCTAGGGTAAGGGTTACCCTTGCTACAGATGTTTTTCTCCTTCCCGTTGCGTAGTATTGAATCTCAGGCATCTCAACTCCTTTATGTTTATTTTACTTAAAAGGCAATATTTCCGGTTTCTGTGCCTTATGAGGGTGTTCAGGTCCCCTGTATACCTTGAGCTTCTTTAAGATTGCTCTGCCGAGCCTGCCCTTTGGAAGCATTCCCCATACCGCATCCATGATTACCATCTCTGGTTTCCTGTTCAGACGGTCTTTTGCAGATTCGGCCTTGAGGCCACCTGGATAACCTGAATGGTGATAGTAAATCTTATTCTCAAGCTTTTTGCCTGTGAGCCTTATTTTGTCTGCATTGACAACAATAACGAAATCGCCCGTATCGATATGAGGAGTAAATATTGATTTATTTTTGCCGCGAAGGCGAGTGGCTATCTTCGTCGCAAGCCTTCCAAGGATAGCATCTTTGGCGTCAACAAGATACCACTTTCTCTCGACATCAGCTTTTCTGGCAAATGGAGTTTTCATATTGTTACCTTCTTTCATCAACGAATTAAATAAAATAATATAATCATGATGAGATTGTCAATGCCAACAATGGAACATGACCAACAATGGAACAGGTAAGTAACAAATGTTTGTGAGACCATACTGTAGAAAATTCCCCTCTTTTAACCCCACCTATCCTCCCCTTGGTAAGGGGAGGACAAGGAGGGGTAGGGGAAGATGAGAAAAAAGGGGATTTGAAAAGAGCTTGGAGGTGAACAGATAGTGAGAAGGATTGGAGTCCATACTTCTATTGCCGGCGGATTACATCATAGTTTGGAAAGGGCGAGGGAATTAGGGTGTAATACCCTGCAGATTTTTTCTCATAACCCGAGGGGATGGGCTGTAAAATCTATTTCTGAAGAAGAGGTTATGAGGTTTCAATCACTCAGGTCATATTTCAATATGACCCCCCTTTATATCCATACTTCATATCTGATAAACATCGCATCAAGGGATAGAGATCTCAGGAAAAGGTCTATTGACCTTCTTGCACTGGAAATGGACAGGGCTAATGAGATTGGGGCTGATTATGTGATACTTCATCCCGGAAGTGCATCAGGTGATGATGAAGGAGTTGCAAGGAAAAGGGCAATTGATGCATTAAAGGAACTTGCTGTAATGCGTCGCTGGAAGGCAGGTCTTCTCATAGAAAATACTGCCGGTGAGAGAGGAGATATTTCCTCCAAGATGATAAATCTTTCAGATCTGTTGGATGCCATGAAGGGATCTTTGATAGCTGGTGTTTGCTTTGATACCTGCCATGCCTTTGCAGCAGGATATGACGTTGCCAATGAGAAAGGTATTCAGCACATTTCGGAAGAAATAGAAAAATATATCGGTCTTGATAAAGTAAAACTTGTTCACCTGAATGACTCAAAGGGTGACCTCGGTTCAGGAATTGACAGGCATGAGCATATCGGTCTTGGAAAGATAGGCGCATGGGGATTAAGACAGTTTGTGAACCATTTGTCTTTCAGGGATATTCCTTTAATACTCGAGACACCTAAGAAGAGAGAGACAGATGATTATGAAAATCTGAGAAAGGTCAGGCAGATGATCAGACATAAAGGTTCATGATTTGAGAACAATTGTTCTAAATAATAACATAATAAAAAATTGTTTACTAAAATGCATTATTTGTTCTCAAATATAATTTTTTTGTTGACAAATAGGAATTTATGATATATAAAATATACAGGTGAGTGATGTTAAAGAGTTTATTCTCATCATCAATAAGGGCAGATGTCCTGTCACTCCTTCTGAACAGTCCAGACGAACAATTCTATATTCGAGAGATTTCAAAGCTCCTCAGAAAAAATCCTTCCGGTGTGAAGAGAGAACTTGACAATCTTGAAAAGATGGGTATTGTGATGAGCGAAAAGGTTGCCAATCTCAAATATTTTCGTGCAAACAAAGAATCACCCCTGTTTTCTGAGCTGAAGAATTTGATAACAAAGTCCCTTGGTTTACCCGGCGCACTCAAGGCAGTCTTGAGGGCTTCTGGTGCAAAGGCTGCTTTTCTTTACGGTCCGTATGCTGAAGGGGATGATGTCAGTACCGTTGATCTTTTTGTGATTGGTGCACTATCGTCCCTCACCAGAGAATTGAGAGATATTGAAAGAAGGTTTGGCCGAAAGATTAACTGTATGATCATTGACGAGGATGAATACAAACTGAAGAAGAAGAAGGGTGATGCACATCTGAAAAGACTTTTGTTAGGGAAGAGGATCACCCTTATCGGAAGACTGTGAGCTCAGGATGACCCGCACTTGTCCGCCTTAGGCGGATAGATGCGGGGTGAAAGGGGGTGAGTACTTGATGGCAACAAAAAAAGCAGCAGCTAAGAAGACAGCGAAGAAGACCGCAAAGAAGAAATAGTCCTGCTCCACTTGCACACACACGATTTAAGGCTGGAGGAGAAATTCTCCAGCCTCTCTTTTTGCGATCTTCTCCTTATTAATGAAACTTAATTTTCGGAAAAATTCAAGTAAAATTTATAACTTGTTGATAAATAAGGATTTTTCCGCGTAAGCGGGAGAGGGCTGGGGTATCTCTGAGACTATTTCCCAGCAGTTCTGATAAGAGATAAGCTTTTTCAGGAATTTCAGGTTTGTTGTATGGCCTGACTTGTTAGCAATAATATGACCATAAATGGGAAATCCGATGAGGGAGAGGTCACCTATCAGATCGAGCATTTTATGACGCACAAATTCGTCTTTGAACCTCAGGCCTGAGGAATTTAATACACCATCTTTCCCAAGTATTATGGCATTTTCAAGAGAACCACCCTTTGCAAAACCATTTGCCTTCAGATATTCGACATCCTTAAGGAAACCGAAGGTTCTTGCAGGGGCAATTTCCTTTACAAAGCTCTCCTCTGTAATTTCTAAACTCAACTTCTGCTCTCCAAGGAGGTGATGATTAAAATGAATTCTGTACGTTATGTGCCTTCCGTCATGGGGGAACGCAGCAATTTCGGCATGACCATCAGTAAAGACCACAGGATTTGTTATCCTGAGAAAGGGTCTTTTCTTACCCTGTTTTGCGATTCCGTTCTCAAGGATTAAGCTGATGAGTTCTATTGAGCTCCCGTCAAGAATGGGTATCTCAGAACCATGGACTTCCACGATCAGGTTATCTATCCCGAGCCCGGATAAGGCAGCAAGGAGATGTTCAACAGTCCTGATCTTTACTCCGTCGTATGCAAGGGTAGTTGAAAAAGCAGTATCCGCAACGGAACTCACAGAGGCCTTTAATGCTATTTCCTTATCTATTCGTGTGAATATTATTCCCGTGTCTCTCTGCGCTGGTTTTAGGCGCACCTTTGAGTAACGCCCTGTATGAAGCCCGATACCTTCGAAAACTACCTCTTGTTTTAACGTCCTTTGTAATCGCATAATTGCGGCAGGTTTTTTAGCAAATATAATGCCAACAGAGCTAAGAAGGTCTTCAGACCTCTGAAGAATTCAAATTCTGTCTGGCATGGGCTTTTAAAGAGGGTTCTTGCAGAGGGACGGAATTTCCATGAGTCATAGCCATGGTATGATAGAGACAAAGGTGTTGTTTATAATCTATGGATTGAGGAGTATTTGACACAGTTTTATACCTCGCCTCCAACGACTATCTCGGGGATCCTGACTGTTGGCATTGCATCAGAGACAGGGACTCCCTGTGAATCTTTACCACATGTCCCGATGGCAAATCCTAAATCAGAACCGACCATGTCTATGGATTTCAAAACGTCTGGGCCATTTCCTGCGAGGGTTGCACCTCTTACAGGTTCTTCTATCATGCCCTTTTTGATAAGATAACCCTCTTGAACTTCAAAAACAAAATCACCTGTAATAGTATTGACCTGTCCTCCTCCCATTTTTGTGACGAGAAGGCCATATTCTACAGAGGTTACAATTTGCTCTGGAGAAGTTTCACCAGGTGCAATCAAGGTATTTGACATCCTTGGTATAGGCCTGTGCTGGTATGATTGCCGCCTGCCATTGCCTGTTGAGGTTACCCCATCTTTTAGTGCTGTTAATTTGTCGTACATGTAGCTTTTTAAAATACCCTTTTCTACGAGGATATTCTGACGAGAAGGGGTACCCTCATCATCAAACCTGAAGGAGCCTCTTTTCTTTTGAAGCGTTGGGTCATCTATTACTGTTATAAGAGGAGATGCAATCCGCTGTCCTATCTTTTTTGAGTAGACGGATAGCCCTTGCTGTGCTAAATCGGCCTCGAGTCCATGCCCTATAGCCTCATGTATCATGGTGCCCCCTGCCTCAGATGAAATGACAAGAGGCATTCTTCCACCCGGTGCCCTCCTGGCAGTAAGCATCATCAAAGCCCGTTTAGCTGTCTTCAGGCTTAACTCCTCAATATCTATTTCGTCAAAGAGCTCAAAACCGATGAAACCACCTGTTGATTCGTATCCTGTCTGGATGATACCGTTATCTACAGCGATTACCTGAATTACAGTGATTGTATGAACTCTTTCATCCTCAGCGACTGTTCCATCTGTCGTTGCAATCTGGACCCTTTGGATAAAGTCATTGTATATGACACTGACCTGTCTTATTCTCTTGTCGTAACCTTTTGCAACAGCGTCTGCTTTTCTCACGAGGGATATCTTTTTCTCTACGGGTACATTTTCTGGAAAGAGCTTTATATGAAAGGAAACAGAAGGAGTTTTGGTTCTCAGATCAATAACAGAATCAGTAGCCTTGCCAGATGCAGCCTTGCTTACTTCAAACGCTGCCATCAGGAGAGATTCTTCAGACAGGTCGTTGCTATAGGCATAGGCAGATCTGCCGTTATAAATAAGACGTATACCCAAACCAAAATCAACACCTGTGATTACCTTTTCAATCTTTCTGTCTTCAAGTTGGATGGAAACGGGCTTTTTCTGCTCCACAAAGACCTCTGCGTACTCACCTCCGAATGATATTGCTTTTTTCAATATCTTTAAAAGAAGTTCCTTGTCGAGCATGGAAAATTATATCAGATGTGGCAGAAGTTTAGCTGTCTAATGTCGTGACCGGTATAAGTTAAACTCGATATTCCTTGTAGTCTTACAGGCTGTTAGACAATATACGAATTGAGTCATTTGTCATTCTGAACTCGTTTCAGAATCTCTTTGTTTTAATGAGTTACAGTTCAAGGAGATCCCGAAACAAGTTCGGGATGACAATTTTCGGACAGCCTGTCTTGCTGAAGGATTTCCTATAATTCCCTCTCCATAGAAATTATTTGAATTAATATAATGGCCGCAACTTCATTTAACACCCGGCTTTGCTACGCTCCAGGTATTTCGTATAAATAGTTGAAGTCGCGCCATTCGCCTGAGGCGGCACGGCGCAAAGCCTTAAACGTTATGCCAAAATTTTAGCTGTATCTTCCTATTAGCTGTACTATTTTTCATAATCTGCTATTATTTATAAAGGGGATGTATGCCGAAGATAGGGGTTGTTGGGGGAAGTGGCCTTTATAACATACCAGGCCTAACCATCACAGATTACAAAAAGATTTCAACTCCATTTGGAGACCCTTCAGATACCTATATGATTGGTGAGTTCTCTGGCAGAGAAGTAGTATTTCTTCCAAGACATGGCTTGAAACACCATATCCCTCCGCATAAGATAAACTATAGGGCAAACATTTGGGGTTTTAAAGAGCTTGGTGTAGAAAGGATTATATCCATTAGCGCCGTCGGAGGCATAGGGTCTGAAATAAAACCAGGAATGATTGTTATTCCCGATCAGATTGTAGATATGACCAAGGGCAGGGATTCTACATTCTATGATGGTGACGAAGTTGTGCATATAGACTTTACAGAACCGTATTGCCCTGAATTGAGAGAGTCTGTTTTTAGAGCAGGCAAACAGTCAGGTGTGGAGTTAAGGAAGTCAGGGACGTATGTATGTGTGAATGGGCCGAGGTTAGAAACCAGGGCAGAGATAAAAATGTTTTTGAACTTGGAAATTGATATTGTGGGGATGACAGCGATGCCAGAAACGGTTTTAGCAAGAGAAGCGGAACTTTGTCTTGCAGGTGTTGCCGTGGTTACAAATTATGCTGCAGGAATTACGAAAAAGAAGCTTACAACAACAGAGGTTACAGAAACGATGAGAGGTGCTACCAAACGTGTGGGGAATCTTCTGGAGAAGACATTTAATCTCATACCCAGTGAGAGAAGATGTGCCTGTAAGGACGCTCTTAAAGAAGCGAGGATGTAACGTATGGAGACTATTCTTATCGTAGAAGACAAAGAATCAATGACACAGATGTTAAGGGATGCCCTTGAGTCTGAAGGCTATAAGATCATCTCTGCCAGAGATGGTATGGAAGGTATACGGTATCTCAAAGAGAGCAGGATAGACCTTGTCCTGACAGACCTTAAACTTCCTGAAAAAGATGGTATAGAAATCCTCAAGGCATCGAAAGAAGAAAATCAGCTTATGCCTGTTATCGTTATGACAGCCTATGGTTCAGTCGAGACAGCTGTTACCGCAATGAAAGAGGGCGCTTTCGACTTTATCACAAAACCTTTTGATTTAGACCATCTTCTCATGCTGATAAAAAGGGCGCTTGAGACACAAAGAGTTCTCACAGAGAATATACTTTTAAAAGAGGAGTTTGCATCAAAACTTGGACTCCCAAGGATTATTGGTAAAAGCGAGAAGATAACAGATGTTGCACAGCTGGTACAGAAGGTTGCACCAACGAAGACAACGGTGCTTCTCCTTGGCGAAAGTGGAACAGGAAAAGAACTCTTTGCGAGGGCGATACATAATCTGAGTCACAGGCGGAACTATCCCTTCGTGCCGATTAATTGTGCGGCTATTCCAAAAGACCTTCTCGAGTCTGAGCTTTTTGGCCATGAAAAAGGTTCCTTTACAGGAGCAGATGCAAAGAAACTCGGCAAATTTGAGCTTGCCGATGGGGGTACGATATTCCTCGATGAAGTTGGTGACATGGAACTTACACCCCAGTCGAAGCTTTTGAGAGCGATTGAGGAAAGTGAAATAGAGAGAGTAGGGGGGGTAAAGACCATTAAGGTCGATGTAAGGATTATTGCGGCAAGCAATAAAGATCTCGAAAAAGCTGTTGAGGATAAAAGTTTCAGGGAAGACCTTTATTACAGGCTGAATGTATTTCCTATTAAGATACCCCCATTGAGAGAAAGAAAAGAAGACATTCCCTTGCTTGTGGAATATTTCATCAATAGGTATTGCCTTGAGCTAAAGACCTCTCAAAAGAGTATTTCAAAAAATGCCCTCGATATCCTCATGAACTATCACTGGAAGGGTAATGTGAGGGAACTTGAGAATACCATAGAGAGGGCTATTATTCTCTGTGACGGAGAAATCATTACCCCTGAACACGTCGTTCTTACCCAACGATCTGTGCCTGATTCCGTGGAACGGCCTTCACCATCGGAACGAACCCTTGAAGACGTAGCGAAGAGGGCATTGAAGATTGCAGAAACCCAGCGCATTGTTGAAGCCCTCAAGCAGACAAAGGGTAATAAAAGCAAGGCGGCAGAACTCCTTCGGGTAAGCTACAAGACACTCCTCACAAAGATTAAGGAATACAGTATAGAATCTTGACAGTATCATTCCCGTAGAATTATCATAAAAATAGAGCTTAATTTACGTTTTTGCTTATAAATAAGGCTTAAATACCCAATAACCAAAATGTGAAATAACCAATGACAAAATTCCAATCGCCAAACAATAACCAAACATGATATAAATGCACTAAATGAAATGTCATTGCGAAGTCTCTGCATATGAGGACGACCGAAGCAATCCAAGGCAGGCTTGGAATAGGCTCAGCAGTCTCAAGAAAAGGAGATCGCAGCGCTCTTCGGTCTCGCAATGGCAATATAAATACTTTGGTCATTGGTATTTTGGTAATTGGAAATTATTTGGAATTTAGTCATTGGTTATTTGACCATATAGCTTTAGATCAAGGATAACGTATCTGGAGGACTGTTATGTCTGGACATTCTAAGTGGGCACAGGTTAAACATAAAAAAGCTGTAGTTGATGCGAAAAAAGGAAAGATTTTTTCTAAGATAGTCAAAGAGATTTCTGTTGCTGCAAGGCTTGGCGGTGGAGATACTGATGGGAACCCAAGATTAAGGGTTGCAATTGAAAAGGCAAAAGAGGTGAACATGCCCCAAGAGAATATTAAAAGGGCAATTATGAAAGGCACTGGCGAGCTTCCCGGTGTAGCCTACGAAGAGTCTATATATGAAGGGTACGGCCCCGGTGGTACTGCTATACTATTAGAAGTACTGACAGACAATAGAAACAGAACAGTTCCAGAGATAAGACATATCTTGACTAAACACGATGGAAATTTGGGTGAAGCAGGGTGCGTTGCCTGGATGTTTGAGAAGAAAGGATATATCCTTGTTGAAAAGACGAAAATCGACGAAGATTCCCTGATGTCCGCTGCCCTTGAGGCAGGTGCTGAAGATATGAAGAACGACCCTGGAGAAGACAGTTATGAGATTATTACCGCACCTGATGACATGAATACAGTAAAGGCTTCTCTGGAATCAGCAGGGATTCCTCTATCCCTTGCAGAGATAACCATGCTTCCCAAGAGCTATGTTGCCCTTGCTGGACGGTCCGCAGAGCTTATGATCAGATTGATTGAAGCCCTCGAAGACCATGAGGATGTACAGAATGTTTATACAAACTTTGACATTCCTGATGAGGTGATGGCTAAGGTTGGCAAGTGATATAGCGATTTCCGTGCGTGCTACCTTCAAGAGAAGGTTCCTTGCAGGGCTCCTCGTATCAATCCCTGTTATCATCACCTTTCTCATCATAGGGTGGTTTTTTAAGTTTGTTGATGGTCTTCTCGGGCCTTTTTACGACAGTATCCTCGGCTACCATGTCCCGGGCCTCGGTTTTATCTCGGCAGTAGTTCTCATCTTTATCGTTGGTGTCATCTCAACAAATGTCTTTGGGAGAAAGGTAATTGGATCTTTTGAGAGAATTATGATGAGAATACCTGTCTTCAAAGGAATTTATACAGCAATCAAACAGCTTGTCGATGCCTTTTCCCCAGAGAGTAAAGGTTCATCTTTCAAGAGATTCGTTATTGTTGAATACCCACGACTTGGTGTCTTCGTTTTCGGCTTTCTTACAAAGGAGTGTACGATAAAGGCAGATAAGGACGGCCGTGAATCTCCCCTGAGGGCTGTCTATATTCCTACAAACAATCTTTACCTCGGTGAGATAGCACTTTTCAAAAATGAAGAGGTCTTCTATACGAACATCCCCGTGGATGAGGGCATTAAAATCATCCTTTCGGGTGGTATCGCTACACCCGGCAGGATTTCTGAGGCGAAATAATGAAGTTAGCTGGAGTCATCCTGGCTGCTGGTCTTGGTAAAAGAATGAGTTCATCTTTACCAAAAGTCCTCCACAAGATTTATGATGCGCCGATGCTTCAGTATGTTTTAAGCACCCTGAATAAACTAAAACCACAAAGGATCATTGTGGTCGCAGGAAAACATTTTAAGGAAATAAAGGAATCTATAAAGGATGATGGTTCAATCTATTTTGCATATCAGAAGGAGGCAAGGGGAACAGGGGATGCACTCCTGAAGGCAAGGCAGACCCTCAGAGGATTTAAAGGGACTGTTCTTGTCATTAATGGAGATACCCCCCTCATTCTTCGAGAAACCCTCAGGAAATTTCTATATCTCCATAAACGGAAAAGGAATGTTATTTCTGTTCTCTCCTTTACGGCGAAAGAGCCGGGTTCGTATGGGAGGGTTATACGAGATGAGTCTGGAAAAGCAGCCTCTATTGTTGAAGATAGGGATGCTACGGATATCCAAAAAAAAATAAAGGAAGTTAACAGCGGAATATATGCTATTGAGTCAGAGGCAATCCTTATTTTAAAAGAGATAAAACTGAATGTATTAAAAGGTGAATATTATCTGACCGACGTAATCAGCATTGCAAAAGATAAGGGAATAAAGGTAGATGCTTTTTGCATTGGATCCGAGGATGAATTAATGGGAGTGAATACTCAAGGAGAGCTTGAAAAGGTCCGTCAACTCATGAAAGACAGGATCATAAAGGGATGGATGAATAAAGGTGTGAGCTTTATGGATACCGGTTCAGTATTTATATCCCCAGCTGCAAGAATAGGTAAAGGCACACACATCTATCCCAATGTTTATCTTGAAGGTAACACAAGGGTGGGAAGAGGATGCACAATATATCCAAATGTTCGGATTCAGGACAGTATTTTAGGTGATGAGGCAATTATTAAAGACTCAACCCTGATCGAGGATTCTGTTATCAAGAAGAGGGCTTCTGTTGGACCCTTCGCTCGAATCAGGCCTGGATCTCAAATTGGGGAAGATGCGAGGATAGGTAACTTTGTGGAAGTAAAAAAATCTGTCATAGGTTCTGGTACAAAGGCCGGCCATCTTACGTATCTCGGTGATTCAGAGATAGGGAGTAACGTCAACATAGGTGCAGGTACAATAACCTGCAACTATGACGGTCATAAAAAATATATTACCGTAATCGAAGACAACGTCTTTGTAGGAAGTGATTCCCAGCTTATCGCACCTGTAAAAATAGGGAGAGGTGCATACATAGGTGCGGGTTCTACGATCACAAAAGATGTCCCCTCAATGGCCCTTGCCCTCAGCAGGATAAAACAGAACAATATTAAAGATTGGGTAATCAAGAAAAAGTTAAAAGTTAAAACTGAAAAGTTAAAAGGTAAAAAGAAAGCAAAAGGGTAACATGGTATTTTTATTAAACTTGTCACTTGTCACTGTCATAACATGTGCGGGATAATCGGATATATAGGTAAAAAGGATGCAGTCTCCGTAGTGCTCGATGGCCTGAAGCGTCTTGAATACAGGGGATATGATTCTGCTGGGATCGCCTTTTTTTCTGATAAGGGTATCGAGATTAGAAGGTGTACTGGAAAGATAAGAGAGTTGGCTTCAATGCTTGAGTCTGAAAACCCATCCAGCAACACTGCGATAGGTCATACAAGGTGGGCTACCCATGGGAAGCCTTCAGATGAAAATGCCCATCCGCACAGGTCAAGGAGTATTGTTTTGGTGCATAACGGAATCGTAGAGAATTACCTTGATCTTAAAGCAAGGATGATTGAAAAGGGATATGAATTCAATTCAGAGACCGATACAGAAGTCCTCTGCCATCTCATCGAGGAATATGCAAAACGATATCCTTTCGAAGATGCTGTAAGAGAGGCCATGAAAGAAGTTAAAGGTTCCTATGCTCTCGTTATTGTCAAGGAGAATGAGCCTGCTAAGATCGTGGGTGTGAGGAAGGATAGCCCCCTTGTTGTCGGGTTAGGTGACAGAGAATTCTTTCTTGCGTCAGATGTTCCAGCATTCCTGAGTCATTCAAAAGATGTGATATTTCTTGATGACGGGGAGATGGCTGTCCTGACAGAAGGAGGCGTCTCGATTACAGGACCTGATAATATACCTGTCCAGAAGGAAGTGAAGTCTGTACCGTGGAGCCTTTCGATGGCAGAAAAAGGTGGCTACAAACATTTTATGCTCAAAGAGATATACGAACAGCCGAGGGCGATAGGGGATACATTGAAAGGAAGGCTCTATCTTGAAGAGGCAATCGTGAATTTGGATGAATTTGGGTTGGGTATTGATGATTTGAAAAAGATTGAGAAGATTTTTATTGTTGCCTGTGGCACCTCCTACCATGCAGCTCTTATCGGCAAGTATATGATAGAGGAACTTGCAAGGGTTCCCACCGAGGTTGATGTAGCATCAGAATTTCGCTACAGGAGACCTCTCGTGAAGCCCGGTGACCTTATGATGGCCATAACCCAGTCGGGAGAGACAGCTGATACCCTTGCTGCCATGAGGGAGTCAAAGAGGCTCGGTGCAAAGGTATTGAGCATATGCAATGTTGTCGGGAGTACATCTTCGAGGGAGGCTGACGCTGTATTTTATACTCATTCTGGTCCTGAGATAGGGGTTGCCTCGACAAAGGCATTTACCGCCCAGCTTGTAGCACTTTACCTTTTTGCAGTTGCTTTAGGAAAGGCAAAGGATGTGATCTTGGAGGATCTTTCGATGGAGTTATTGAAAGAGCTTCTCGTGCTCCCTGGGAAGGTTGAGACAGTATTAGCTGTAGATAAAGACATAAGAAGGATAGCAAGAGATGTTTTTAAGGCAAGAGGATTTCTTTACCTTGGAAGAGGTATCAATTATCCTGTTGCCCTTGAGGGAGCATTGAAGCTGAAAGAAATCTCATATATACATGCGGAAGGATATCCAGCTGGTGAGATGAAGCACGGCCCGATAGCGCTGATAGACGAAGAACTCCCGGTTGTTGTCCTTGCACCCGTAGATAAGCTGCATGACAAGATAATTTCGAACATCCAGGAGGTAAAGAGCAGGGGAGGGAGGGTCATAGCAATCACGAATGATCCTGAAAGTGCAGTTTTCGGGATTTCCGATAAATGTATCCTTGTGCCAAATACGAATCCCTATCTCACACCGGTCTTAATGGCTATCCCAGTGCAGCTTCTCGCTTATCATGTCGGTGTTTTGAGAGGATGCGATGTTGATCAGCCAAGAAATCTTGCTAAGAGCGTCACCGTGGAATAAGAAAGGTTTCTTGGGTTTATTGAGTTTCTTGGGTTTTAACGCAATACATAATACAAACTCAAGAAACTGTTAATTCAATAGAGGGAGCGTAGGTAGATTTAAATAGATAATATCTGTTATTCTATTGAGGGGTAGTATGTCAAAAGAAACTCTTATGCATGATTTAAACCCGCAACAGAAAGAGGCTATCCTCTATACAAAGGGTCCTTTACTCATATTGGCCGGTGCAGGGAGTGGTAAAACAAAAGTTATTGCTCATAAGTTTCCCTACCTTGTGAAGTCGAAGGGACTTTCCCCGGATTCGATATTTACTGTTACCTTTACGAACAAGGCTGCTGATGATATGAAAGAGAGGATACGCAGTCTCCTCGATAAGGATATAAATGGCTGTTGGATTGGCACATTTCATTCACACTGTAACAGGATCTTACGGAAAGAGATTAAAGTCCTCGGCCACAATAATAACTTTTCCATTTATGATGAAGATGATCAGTGTAACCTTGTGAGACATAT
The DNA here is from genome assembly GCA_043802315.1 of Nitrospirota bacterium. Classification (GTDB taxonomy): domain Bacteria; phylum Nitrospirota; class Thermodesulfovibrionia; order Thermodesulfovibrionales; family SM23-35; genus DASPRG01. The sequence goes on along the minus strand of JAZDLE010000019.1, from coordinate 663 downwards.
CTTAAGGGAGTTCAAGATTCATGAAGCCCTCTACAAGGGAATTGTCTCGCGGATAAGCTCTCTCAAGTCATCCCTCATAGGACCTGAAGAGTTTCTTTCTTCAGGTGACGGTTTTGGCTTTGATGAGAAAATGGCAAAGGTTTATGTGAGGTATCAGGACGAACTCAGGAAGAGTAATGCCCTTGATTATGATGATCTCATTCTGCTGACAGTAGAACTATTCGAGAATAATCCGAAGCTCCTCGAGAAATACCAGAATATGTTTTCTTATACCCTCGTTGATGATTTTCAGGACACAACCTATGCTCAGTACTGTCTCCTTAAACTCTTTATGTCTGCTCAGAAAAGGGTATGTGTTGTTTGTGATGATGACCAGTGCATATACAGGGTTAGGGGTGCTGATATCAATAACATCATGAGTTTTGAGAATGACTTTCCCGAAACGAAACTGATGAAACTGGAACAGAGTTATCGCTTTACCCAGAATATCCTCAATGTCTCAGGCGCTGTCATTTCACAGAATTCTGAAAGGAAATGCAAGAACTTATGGACAGGGAGAGACTTGGGCGAGAAGGTATACTACTGCTGGTTCCATATTGATGAAGAAGAGGCAAAATACATTGCCAAGATTATAAAGGAACTTTATCTGAAAGGGAGATATGA
>JAZDLE010000018.1:0-23474 GCA_043802315.1 Nitrospirota bacterium | reverse complement strand
TCGAGAATCTTGATTCAAATCTTCCTGAGCGATTACGAATGAATCTTGGTTGAAGCCGATCAGGAATCCCCTTCCATGGAATCCAGCCAAGGAGGGCCATGAGCTGGCAACCGTTACAGACACCGAGACTGAAGGTATCAGGCCTTTCGTAGAACTTCTGGAATTGTTCATAAAGTCTTTTATTAAACCTGATTACCCCTGCCCAGCCTTTGGCCGAATCGAGAACATCAGCGTAACTGAATCCCCCAGCAAAGGTAATCCCTCGAAAGTCATCGAGATGTGATCTCCTTTCAAGAAGGTCTGTCATTGTTATATCCCATGCCTCAAATCCAGCCTGATAAAAAGCAGAGGTCATTTCACGGTCGCCGTTACTGCCTTCTTCCCGGATGACAGCTACCTTCGGTGTAATGTCAGGTAATCCCCTCACCACCCCTTTTTCAAATCCCCCCGTACCCCCCTTTTCTAAAGGGGGGGTGGGGGGATTATCTGGGGGCGAGGGGGGATTTTGAGGAGTAAAGGAAAGGACATACTGAGGACCTTTTCTGTCAAGATTTACCTTTCTCTCTTCATCAACGCAATCAGGGTTTGCCTGGAGCCTGTCGAGGTGGTAACTTGTTTCCTCCCAGAGATCTCTGAGAACTCTCATGTCTTCTTTCAAAACAATCTGGTTATTAACGTTTACACTAACTTCCTTTTTCTCTAACGTCTTCCCGATTATCTGATAGGGAACTTTGTTGTCTTCAAGGACTCCTGTTATTCTGTCTTCATTCTCTGGCAGATATTCGATAACAAGTCCGAGTTCCTCTGAGAATAGGAGAGGAATTTCGGATTTCGGATTTCGGATTGCGGAATATTCCGCATTCTGCAATCCGCATTCCGCATTATTAATGTTTATCTCTATCCCGCAATTGCCCCCAAAAGCCATCTCAAGGAGCGTCGTTATTAATCCCCCGTCACTTCTGTCATGACCAGAGAGGATCAGGTTCTCTGAAATAAGTCTCTGTAAGGCATTAAAGGTGTGTTTAAGAAGTTGAGGCTCATCCAGATCAGGCGATTCATTCCCGATCTGCCCATAGACATGGGCTAAGGCAGTGCCCCCCATTCTGTACTTTCCCTTACCAAGATCTATATAAAGCACCCTGCTTTCACCCGGCCTTTTTATATCAGGGGTGATAACCCTTGTAATATCCTGGCATGTGACATAGGCAGAAACGACAATTGTTCCCGGCGCCTTGACTATCTCTGTCTTCCCTGATGAATCAGCGACCATGGCAGCCATGGAGAGGCTGTCTTTCCCTCCGTCAATGGCTATGCCAAGTTCAATCATGATATCACTTACTGCTCTTGCAGCATCATAGAGTCTGGCACCTTCCCCCGGAAGCTTTGCGGCCCACATCCAGTTTCCCGAACATTTGATATCTTCGAGGGCGCTCACCTTTGCCCAGACAATATTTGTGAGTGCCTCGCCAACACTCATGCGAGCCATTGCCTGAGGGTTTATCAAACCCTTTATGGGCTGTTCACCGATGGCTATAGCAGCCCCTGTCAAACCAAAATGGCTCTGACACACGGCAGCAACATTAGATAAAGTCAATTGGAGGGGGCCAACACATTGTTGTTGAGCAATGAGGCCTGTAACAGACCTATCAACCTTATTTGTCAGGAATCTCTTTGAGCCCACAGAGACAAGACGGAGAACCCCTTTGAGGGCTTCTCTTACTGTTATATCCACTGGTAATCTCAAGGGCTCAAGATTGGGTTCAATCCGTTCAAGATAAAAAGTCTTCTGGGGCATCTCACCGAGAACTCTTGATAACTCAAGATTAACAGGTGTGCTATTATTCATTGAGTCATAGAGTACAATGTAACCGTCTCCCGTAATCGCCCCAATAATTGAACAGGGGACTTTTTCCCTTCTGCAGAGATCAAGGAACAACTCAGCTCTTTCAGCCCTTATAAGGAGGGCATCATTCTCCTGATACTCAGCCCCCCAAATCTCAAGGACAGAGAGTGTATTGTCACCGAGCAAAATATTTCTTACACTGAGCATTGCACCTGCCGGATAGATAATCTCCTTGATTACATTGGAATTCCCCCCAGCACCCTGGTCATGAATGCTGATGATGGGATTTTCATCGCCCTTTTCTACACATGCCCTGATGACCCTGTTTACCTTCTGTTCCATCTCCGCATCACCGCGCTGGACTGCGCTAAAGTCTAACTCAGCAATATTTTCTCCCTGTATCATACTTGAGGCAGCACCACCACCAATGCCGATTCTATAGGCAGGACCTCCAATCTTGCCTACGAGCATACCTTTGTGAGGGTTCCCTTTTTCAACATGCTTCTTATTGATCTGTCCAATACCACCTGTAAACATAATGGGCTTAACCCACTCTCTCCTCTTACCATCTGGCAATCGTAAACCAAAGGACCTTGTAAAGCCCTGTATGACGGGCTCACCAAATTTGTTTCCATAGTCAGAGGCACCATTGCTTGCCTCTATCTCTATCTGAAGAGGTGTTGCCAGGTTTGGTGGATATTCAAAGGAAGTGTCTTCCCATGCCAAGGGATATCCAGGTATTCGCAGATTGCCAACACAATATGCAGCAGTACCAGCTATTACTAAACTCCCTCTGCCTGTTGCATGAACATCCCTTATCCTTCCCCCTGTACCTGTCTCTGCACCAGGAAATGGCGCAACACCAGTTGGGAAATTGTGGGTCTCGGCTGTGAAGATAATGTGATAATTGAGTCTTGCATCTCGAAAGCGGGAGGGTTTGCCTGCTTGTTCGGGGATAATCGTCACTATCTCATAACCATGAATTGCGCTTGAATTATCTCTAAAGGCAATTATGCTATTACCGAGGTTAGTCCTTAATGGCTGTTTGATGATATCCATTAAGGTATATGGCATCTCTTGACCATCAATAACCAATCTGCCTTTAAAAAACCAATGCCTTGAATGCTCGCTGTTTGATTGACCAAGATCAAAACATTCTACATTTGTGGGATTACGACCTATATCATGGACAAAGAGGTTGTAATAATAGTCCATGTCCCAGTCATCAAGGCCAAGTCCCATATCAATGTTAATCTTCCTCAGAGCTTCTTTTCCTTCTTCAATCAATGGCACGATAAAAACTGGCTCTGGTTTTATCCCTGTCTCAAAGGTAACGAGCGGTTCAGGATAGGGACATTCTGTCATTCTATCGTGAACAAGTTCGAGGAAAGGTTGAAAGTTTAAGGTAATCCCCCCACGCCCCCCTTTAGCAAAGGGAGGTAGGGGGGGATTTGAATTCTGCCCTCTGATTATCTTATATCTTCTTGATCTCTCAATGCGGGTAACCTTTTTTAATCCGCAGGCATGGCACACCGAGACTGCATTTGTTGACCACGCCGTTGTAAAGTTCATCCTCGGACCAACCTCAAAAAGAAAGCACGGAGCAAAGGGCATAGAGCAAAGATTTTTACCCCCTCCCTTGCCCTCTCCCCCTTTGCTAAAGTAATCCCCCCCATGCCCCCCTTTAGTAAAGGGGGGTGGGGGGGGATTGCTGATCAAAAAACTTTCCTGAGAAAAATTCTCTGGTTCGAATGTCTCTGAGAGGAGCCAGCGAAGAGCTGCTAATTCTTCTCCTGTAATGGCCTCTGATGTCTCGATATTAAAACAGTATTCCGTTTCTATATCCTGAATCTCAGGGGATATCTTTTGTCTTACTACTAAAAGTAAATCGCCTTTCTTCGTTAGTGAAAGGGTTGGTTTTCGATAGAGATGTAATAGACTCATGTATGTTTGTTTTTATTTTAGCAGAAATCTGAGAGCGTATAGTATGTCCAACTTGCTGCTATTCGAGATCGATACCACCGGGGTGACAGAAGACCTTACCACCAAGATGATGGAGAGTTTTTGCCTGATCAAGGTCAACCTTGAGATAGCTATCAAATATGCCTTCTTTTACTGAAGCAGCAACAACCTCTCCCACAAAGATAGTGTGATCACCGGCCTCATGGATAGAATAGAGCTTACATTCGATATTCCCTAAGCACTCCTCGATGAGAGGAGTTTTAACCTTGTGAGCATTCACCGGTGTTAGCTTGCATGCCTTGAATTTATCTATATCCTTGCCCGATTGCGTCCCGCAACATAAAACTTCTTTCATCATTCCAACATGGGGTATGTTCATAACAAACTCTCGGCCCTTGAGGATAAGCCGATGAGAAAATCTCTCACGATCAATGGAAACTGCTATGAGCGCTGGGCTGAAACTGACAGGCATCTGCCAAGCCGCAGTCATAATATTGATTTTGTCTTCAAGTCTGGAAGTGATGAGTACAGTCGGACCGTGGTTGATCAAACGGTATGCATTTGTTATCGGGATGCTCTTGAAATGATTCTTCATCTCGATGCTCCAAAGACTCTTTTGAATATATAGTCTACATGTTTCAGATAATATTCGAAGCCAAATATCTCCCCGATTTTTCTTGCTGTCAGATATTTTTTGACTTCCTTATCTTTTAATAATATTTTCTTGAAATCATCCTCTTCTTTCCAGCTCTTCATCGCATTCCTCTGCACAATACTATATGCCTTTTCTCGGTCAAGCCCCTTATCTAAAAGGGCAAGCATTACTCGCTGGGAGGTATAAAGACCATAGCTTTTGGCCATGTTCTCCTTCATCCTCTTTGGGTAGACATGGAGTCCTTCAAGGATTCCCTTCAGCCTATGAAGCATATAATCAACAAGTATTGTGCTATCAGGAATTATTACACGCTCAACAGAAGAATGCGAAATATCCCTTTCGTGCCATAAAGCGATATTTTCGAGAGCTGCTAGGGCATTTGTCCTTACAAGCCTTGCAAGGCCTGAGAGGTTTTCGCAACCCACAGGATTCCGCTTATGCGGCATTGCTGATGAGCCCTTCTGCCCTGCCATAAATGGCTCTTCCACCTCGAGGACCTCTGACCTCTGGAGATGTCTTACCTCAATAGCTATCTTTTCGACAGAAGCTGCGATAAGCGCGAGAGTTACGAGATACTCTGCATGCCTGTCCCTCTGGACTACTTGTGTTGCAACAGGTTCTGGCCTGAGTCCAAGTTTTTTGCAGACCTTCTCTTCAATTATGGGAGGAATATTCGAGAAAGTACCAACAGCACCAGAGAGCTTCCCGACACTTATTACATCTTTTGCCCTCTTCATCCTTCCAAGGTTTCTCTTCATATCCTCAAACCAGAGAGCAAACTTGAGGCCGAATGTTATCGGCTCTGCATGGACACCGTGGCTTCTCCCCATCATTGGTGTATCTTTGTATTTGTATGCCTGCTTTTTGAGAATATCTATCAGTTCACGGATGTCTTTCATCATTATGTCTGAGGCCTGACGCATAAGGAGGGCAAGGGCTGTGTCAAGGATATCTGACGACGTCAATCCTTTATGGATAAACCTTGCCTCAGGACCAAGGCTCTGGGCTACTGATGTAAGGAATGCTATAATATCATGTTTTACTACTTTTTCTATCTCATCAATCCGCTGGATATCAAATCTTGCCTTTTTCTTTATTTTTCCTAATGCATCCTTCGGTATCTCACCAAGCTCTGCCCATGCCTCACACACGGCAATCTCCACATCAAGCCATTTCTGATATTTTGCCTCTATATCCCATAGCCTTCCCATCTCAGGACGTGTATAACGTGGTATCATGTCTTCCTCCTTTTATTCTTCATCTCATTATCTCATATTCTCCCAGGCATCTATCAAATCTCCTTCAGAAATTCCTTCACCACTTTCTGACAATTTTCCGCTGCCATTCTGATATCCCACTTTTTCATATCTCTGTCCTCAACGGTATTGCTAATGCCTCTTATCTCGACAACGGGAATTCCATATGAGATACATACATGCGCAACTGCAGCACCCTCCATATTTTCACAAATGACATGGAATTTATTTTCAAGTTCTTTTGCCCTTTTCAATGTCCCCGTGCAGGTAGAGATGGTAAGGAAATGACCTGATTTTACCGTAATGCGCGATGTGTGACGTGTGATGTGTGAAATTCTAACAGCCATTTTAAAAAGTCTTTTATCGAACTGGAATTCGTTGAAATACCTTTTTCTGGCTTTTATGAAAAAAGGTATTCCTATGACCTCCGCTGTATGAAAGCCATCATTGAGAGAAACGCCCTCATCTCCATAAATCTCCTTTTCTGCAACTGCAATATCTCCTATTTGTAGGCCTGATGAAGGATAGGCACCGCCAACCCCAAAATTAACGATGATGCGGGGGGAGAACCTTTCAATTAAAATAGTTGTCCCACGGGAGGCATTTGTCTTTCCAATTCCAGAGGTAATATAGACAACAGATTTGTCATATATCTTGCCTTGATATAAGGCTGACCCATAAGGGACCTTCTCATGAATCTTTTTAAGATTTCTCAGGATGATCTTACCTTCAAGAGGTACGGCTGAGATCAACCCTATCGGTGGTACCAATCTTCCTCTTGCCTCCTCTATCAATCCCGGTCTCAATCAAAATTGGTTGGAACAGAGATATTATAATAGAAAACATCCTGTCTTATATGGGATACCTGTTTGGTTTGACAAAGTTTCATATTTCTTTTATGTTTAATAGCCATAGGTAATGGGGAGCTTGTTTTGAGACTTCCAGAATGGATAAGAACAAAAGGCTTTGAGGGTGTCCATGATACGAAACGAATACTCAGGAGTTACAAGGTCTCTACTGTATGCGAAGAAGCAAGGTGTCCGAATATTGGTGAATGCTACTCAAGGCCAACTGCCACTTTTATGATACTCGGTTCAAAATGTACAAGGAACTGTGGTTTCTGTTCTGTGGAGTCTTCAAGGCCTGAGTCATTCGATAATACAGAACCAGAAAGGGTTGCACAGGCTGCACAGGAGATGAAATTGAAATATGTAGTTATTACCTCTGTGACAAGGGACGACCTTCCTGATGGCGGAGCAGGACATTTTGCGAGGACTGTTGATGCTGTTAGGAAGCACCTTCACGATGCAAAGATTGAGGTTCTCACTTCTGATTTTAATGGTGACATGGGTGCCCTCATGACCATACTCAGTTCAAGACCGGATGTTTTTGGCCACAATGTGGAGACTGTTCCGAGGCTTTATTCTGTTGTGAGACCTCGGGCAGACTACAATCGGTCCCTTGATATAGTGCAATACGCCAAAAAGATTGCTCCTGATATATATTCTAAATCAGGACTTATGCTGGGTCTCGGGGAGACATTCGATGAGGTAACAGATGTCCTGAAAGACCTCTGTGATGCAGGGTGTGATTTTATTACCCTGGGACAGTATCTAAGGCCTTCGAGAAAAAACCTTCCTGTTGTGGAATACATAAGACCCGATGTTTTCGAGAGACTTCGGAACAGAGCCCTGAATATGGGTTTTAAGTATGTGGCCTCCTCTCCCCTTGTGAGGAGCTCGATGAATGCTGAGGAAATGTTCAAGAAAGTGAATAGTGAACAGTGAATAGTAATCTACTAACCTTGAATGTTTTATACTATTCACTGTTCACTATTCACTAAATTATGTGGGGATAAAGATGTTTGACTTCAACAGGATTCAGAGACTTCCACCATATGTATTCAGTATCGTGAATTCCCTCAAGATTGAGGCGAGACGTCAAGGAAAGGATATTATTGACCTCGGTATGGGGAATCCCGATGGTGCTCCACCAAAACATATTGTGGATAAACTTGTCGAGGCTGCAAGAAACCCTAAAAACCACAGATATTCTGCCTCCAAAGGTATAACCCAGTTAAGGAATGCAATCTGTGAATGGTATATGAGACGCTATGATGTTATCCTTGATTCTGAGTTAGAAGCAGTTGTAACAATAGGCTCAAAAGAGGGCCTCTCTCACCTTGTTCTTGCAACGGTAGGTCCTGGCGATGTGGTGATGACTCCTACGCCTGCATACCCTATCCATCCTTATAGCGTTATCATAGCAGGTGGTGAGGTACGGAGTATTCCTATAGGACCTGGTATAGACTTCTTCGAAGAGATGGAAAAAGCATATAGGTCATCATGGCCAAGACCAAAGATGTTGATCATAAATTTCCCCCATAATCCAACTACAATGGTTGTAGAGGGACTGAATTTTTTTAAAAAGGTTGTGGATTTTGCTAAGGAGAATAATTTAATTGTCTTGCATGACCTGGCTTATGCAGACCTGTGTTTTGATGGGTATAAGGCACCGAGTTTTCTCCAGGTTCCAGGCGCAAAGGATGTGGGTGTTGAGTTTTTCTCGATGACAAAGAGCTACTCTATGGCAGGATGGAGGGTTGGCTTCTGTGTAGGGAACCAGCAGATTGTGGGTGCACTGACAAAAATAAAAAGTTATCTTGACTACGGAATGTTTCAGCCGATACAGATAGCAAGTATTATAGCGTTACGAGGTCCCCAGGATTGTGTTGAGGATATAAGAAAGACCTATGAGTCAAGGCGTAATGCCCTGATAAAGGGACTTCGGAGGGCTGGCTGGAATGTACCACCTCCTAAGGCAACAATGTTTGTATGGGCAGAGATACCGGAACCGTTCAAGAAAATGGGGTCTCTGGAGTTTTGCAAACTGCTTATTACAGAGGGAGGTGTAGCTGTATCTCCTGGAATCGGATTTGGAGAAGGCGGAGATACCTATATTCGGTTTGCCCTTGTAGAAAATGAACACCGGATTAGGCAGGCTACGAGGGGAATTAAGAAGGTGCTTAACAACAGATGATAAATGTTGGAATCATTGGTTTCGGTACTGTAGGCACAGGGACTGTAAGGATACTTCTCGAAAATAGGGAAATCCTCAAAGAGAGGCTCGGCTTTGAAATAAATCTCAAGAGGATTGCTGACCTTGATATTGAGCGGGACAGAGGAATAAGTCTCCTCACAGGTATTCTGAGTACGGACGTGGATGCCCTCCTGAATGACCCTCATATTGATATCGTCGTTGAACTCATCGGTGGCATCAAACCCGCAAAGGACTTCATACTGAAGGCAATCAGTAATCGCAAACATGTTGTCACAGCAAATAAGGCCCTCCTTGCAACTGCCGGAAATGAGATATTTACTGCAGCGCTTGAGGCCGGTGTTGAGATAGGTTTCGAGGCATCTGTGGCAGGTGGCATTCCCATTATAAAGGTAATCAGGGAAGGCCTTGTTGCCAACAGGATAAAGGCTGTATACGGGATAATAAACGGCACCTCAAATTATATACTCACAAAGATGACAGAGGAGAATGTTGAGTTTTCAGAAGCACTGAAGGAGGCACAGGATCTCGGCTATGCTGAAGCTGATCCGACTTTAGATATTGAGGGTATAGACTCTGCTCATAAGCTCGCACTCCTTGCCTCTCTTTCATACGGTATCCCCATCTCTTACGAAGATATTTACAGAGAAGGGATTTCTCAGACATCTCCGCAGGATATAGGGTTTGCATCTGATTTGGGCTACAAGGTAAAACTCCTTGCCATTGCAAAAGAGTCGGATAATGAGATAGAACTCAGGGTTCATCCAACAATGCTTCCCAAGGAATATCTCATATCAAAAGTGGATGGTTCATTCAACGCAATATACATTGATGGTGATGCTACAGGCCCTACCTTATATTATGGCAGAGGCGCTGGAGATATGCCTACTGGTAGTGCTGTCGTGAGCGACATTGTTGATATTGCGAGGAACATAAGAACAAATGCTATAGGAAGGGTACCTGTCATAACTCGGACCCTGAGGAATGTCAGCATAAAAAAGATGGATGAAGTGATATCTATGTATTATTTCAGGTTTTCTGCTCTCGACAGGCCAGGGGTCCTCTCGAAGATTTCAGGCATCCTCGGCAATTACAATATTAGCATCGCTTCAGTGATACAGAAAGGCAGAAGGGTTGGTGAAGCTGTTCCGCTCGTTGTCCTTACTCATGAGGCAAAGGAAAAGGATGTAAGACAGGCCATTCGTGAGATAGACCTACTTCCTGTTGTTATGGATAAGACAATTTTTATGAGGGTTGAGGGAAAGTAAAGTTAAGGACATGAAAAGTCTGGAGTTACCCACCCTTGAGAAGTCAACAGTCTCTTTCTTTTACATGGTACATGAATTGAAAAAGAAAGTGTTGTTCTCATAGACCCTTCCCTTCAAGCGAGGATGAAACACATGTCCGAATTACTCATAACCCAGGAGCTTCTTGATAAAGTAATCTCACATTGTAAAGAGGTCTATCCAAAGGAGGCGTGTGGGATACTCGCTGGAAAAGATGGAGTTGTGAAGAGGGTTTATACGATGTGGAATATAGAAAACTCCCCTATCAGCTACATGATGGACCCGAAAGAGCAGTTTACTATCATGAAGGAGATGAGAAAGGATCGTCTTGACATGACAGCTATATACCATTCCCATCCAGATTTACATGCCTATCCTTCACCGAAAGATATAAAGCTCGCCTCTTATCCTGATTCGGTGTATTTAATAGTAAGCCTCTTAAACAAAGAGCCGATGATAAGGGCATTTAGGATAACAGATAAACAGATAAAGGAAGTTGAGATGAAGGTCATTTTGAAGTAAAATAGGGAAAAAGTTGGATTATCCTCAAAGGAAAAGTATCGAAAATTTAATGCTGGAGTAAAAGCTATGAGCTATGTTAAAGGACTTAAATGTCGAGAATGTAACAGAGAATATCCTGTTGAACCACTCTATGTATGCGAATTCTGTTTCGGTCCCCTTGAAGTGGTTTATGACTATAAAAGTATAAGAAAGGTGTTGACAAAAAAGGTAATCGAAAAAAGAGAAAAAACCTTATGGAGGTACAGAGAGCTTCTTCCCATAGACGGTGAGCCTCAGGTTGGCCTCTTCTCAGGGTTTACTCCCCTCCTCAAGGCAGATAACCTTGCAAAAGAGCTCGGAACAGATTCACTCTATATCAAAGACGATACTGTTGTCCATCCCACACTTTCCTTTAAAGACAGGGTCGTAGCTGTTGCCCTTACAAAAGCGAGGGAATTTCATTTTGACACGGCAGCATGTGCATCAACAGGAAATCTTGCCCATTCTGTCTCAGCACTGGGTGCAAAGGCAGGTTTCAGGAGGTTTATATTCATCCCTGCAACTCTCGAACCAAGCAAGATCATCGCTTCTCTTGTCTATGAACCAAACCTTATTGCAGTAGACGGTAATTATGACGATGTGAACAGGCTCTGTAGCGAGATAGCGAACAAATACAGATGGGCCTTCGTCAATATAAACATACGGCCCTTCTATGCGGAGGGTTCGAAGACACATGGATTCGAAATCATAGAACAGCTCGGATGGAAGGCTCCTGATAATATCGTCGTGCCATGTGCAAGTGGTTCACTCCTTACGAAAATATGGAAGAGCTTTAAAGAGTTCCAAGAGATCGGTGTTATAAAGGACCTCAGGACAAAGGTATTCGCAGCCCAAGCAACGGGATGTTCCCCCATATCGACAGCATTAAAGCAAGACACAGATATTATCAGGCCAGTGAAACCCAATACTATAGCGAAATCTCTTGCAATAGGAAACCCGGCCGATGGGTATTATGCAACCAAGGCAGTAAAGGAAAGCGGTGGCTATGGCGAGGATGTGTCAGATGAGGAGATTATCGATGCAATAAAGCTCCTTGCAAAGACAGAGGGTATATTCTCTGAAACAGCAGGTGGAGTTACTGTTGCGGTAACGAAAAAACTCATAAAAAGTGGCAAGATAGGGCGAGATGAACTGACAGTGGTCTGCATTACGGGAAATGGACTCAAGACCCAGGAGGCCTTGAATGGCAAGACTATTTCACCTCATTATATTAAACCTAATCTTGCATCTTTTGAAGAAGTGCTTAAAAAGGTAAGTCTTTAGACTTCAGCCACTGCTGACTGTTGAAAGAGGAGGTAGTTATATGGCGGTTAAGGTAAGGATTCCGACCCCTCTTCAGAGGTTGACACAGGGACAGGAGGAAGTAGAAGGCAGACCAGGAACGGTAATAGATCTTATTAATGAACTTGATAAGAGATTCCCAGGAATAGGCGAGAGGATCTCTGAGGGAGGGAAAATAAGAAGGTTCGTGAATATCTATGTGAATGAGGAGGACGTAAGATTTCTCAAGGCAGAGGAGACAGAAGTCAAAGAAGGAGATGAGGTATCAATTATCCCCGCTATTGCAGGTGGGTAAGGAGGGAGGATGAAGAAAAGGATAAAATTGACCTTTCCGCAACACCTAATTAAAGAGCCTGTCATTTTTACCATGGCTAAAAAATATGATGTCATGCCAAATATTAGAAGGGCACGAGTAACGGAAACAGTTGGGGAGATGGTCCTCGAGCTTGAAGGAAAAGAGGAGAACCTCAAGAAAGGGATCCAGTCCCTCAGGGATCAAGGGGTTGATGTAGAACTTGTTGAGGGAGACATCATAGAGTAGTGTCAGTGATAAGTCTCAGTGTAAGATTTAGCTTATTTGCTAAAACCTTCATGCCGATTCATTGGCACAAGGGGCGTAAAATTGTCCAACCGATATTTATATATGCTAAACCATCTGTCATTCCCGCTTGTTGGGTCATTGCGGCTTGTCCGCAATCCCTCTGAAGAAAGATTCCAGACAAGCTGGAATGACAAATGAAGAAGAATTCTGAACCGATCCTCGACGAGGCGAGGACAAGAGCCAGAATGACATTTTCGGGACAAAGTATTCCAGAAATAATATTGTAAATTACTGACACTATTCACTGACACGAAAAACTAATAATGGAGAATCTATGGAAATAGGAGAATGTAAGGGTCCAAAGACTGTATGGAAGGGAATCATTGAAGAGTATCGAGCGTTTCTCCCCGTGACAGAAAAAACCCCGATTGTGACTCTGCAGGAGGGAAACACACCTCTGATAAAGGCAGAGAACCTGAAGAGGAAGCTCGGAATAGACATCGAGCTCTATTTCAAATTTGACGGTGCGAACCCCACAGGCTCTTTTAAGGATAGAGGAATGACCGTCGCTCTTTCTAAGGCTATGGAAGAAGGCTCGAAGGCGGTGATCTGTGCTTCAACAGGTAATACATCAGCCTCCGCAGCCGCTTATGCTGCAAAGGCAGAAATCAAGGCTATCGTGCTGATACCGGAAGGAAAGATTGCCCATGGCAAACTTGCACAGGCCCTTGTGCACGGAGCACATGTTATTCAGATAAAGGCAAACTTTGATGAGGCATTGAAAATTGTCAAGGCCCTTGTTGAGAGATATCCCATGACTTTAGTAAATTCTATCAATCCCTTCAGGCTTGAAGGGCAAAAATCTGCAGCCTTTGAGGTCTGTGACCAGCTTGGCTTTCCACCTAAATTCCACGCGCTACCAGTCGGGAATGCAGGGAATATAACTGCCTACTGGAAGGGATACAAAGAATATATGAGGGCTGAGAAGATTACGTCTTTACCAACCATGCTTGGGTTTCAAGCAGCAGGAGCCGCACCAATTGTCCTTGGAAGACCAGTGAAAAAACCTGAGACTATTGCTACAGCAATCAGGATTGGAAATCCCGCAAGCTGGAAAGGTGCTGTTGCAGCAAGGGATGAGTCAGGTGGCAGGATCGAAGCGGTAACTGATGATGAGATACTGAACGCTTATAGCCTTATCGCATCTCGAGAAGGCATTTTCTGTGAGCCTGCATCTGCTGCTTCCCTTGCAGGTGTTTTAAAACTGTATAGAGAGAATTACTTCCATGCAGGCGATCGTGTTGTCTGTACGCTTACCGGCAATGGGCTCAAGGATGCCGATGTCGTTTTTAAGGTTTCAAAGGAACCGCTCAAGATTAAGGCTGAAATAGAGGCTGTAGAGAAGGCATTAGAAGGCATTCTATGAAATATGTCGTTATTATTGGTGATGGCATGGCTGACAGACCCATAAAGGAGCTTGGTGGTAAAACGCCCCTTCAACAGGCTTTCACTCCTCATATGGACAGACTTGTGCGAGAAGGAATTATCGGTAAGGTCAGGACCATCCCCCAGGGTTTTCATCCTGGCTCAGATGTTGCAAATTTGAGCATTCTCGGCTATAACCCCTTAGAGTTTTATACAGGAAGGGCTCCCTTTGAAGCAGCCAGTATGGGGATAGGACTGAAAGAAGATGATATCCCTTTCAGGTGCAACCTGGTTACCCTCAAGTATGATAAAGACAGGCACAAGGCTGTTATGGAGGATTACAGCAGTGGACATATTACAACAGAAGAGGCAAGGGAACTCATTTCCGAGATTGACAAAAAACTCGGCACAGAGGATATTTGTTTCTATCCAGGGGTGAGTTACAGGCATCTTATGGTCTGGTCCCGGGGGGCAGCGGATATTGAATGTATCCCTCCTCATGATATTCTTGGTAAGGAGATAGCAGATTACCTGCCTGTCGGAAATGGAGAGGATGTGTTGAGAAGGATGATGATCGGATCAACGGGAATCCTCGAAAGACATCCTGTTAACAAGGAGCGGATAAGAAGCGGCAAGAAACCAGCAAATAGCATCTGGCTCTGGGGGCAGGGTAAGAAGCCGATGTTTCCTACCTTCAGACAGAAATATTCCCTTGATGGCGCCCTCGTGTCTGCCGTTGACCTCACCAGAGGTATCGGCATCTTTGCTGGTTTCGAGATACTCGACGTTCCGGGCATCACCGGATACTTAGATACGAATTATCTTGGAAAGGCAGAGGAATCCCTGAGAGCCCTCGAGAGAGTTGACTTTGTCTATATCCATGTTGAGGCACCTGATGAGGCAGGGCACTCCGGTAATTACCATGATAAGATAAAGGCTATCGAGGATTTTGATGCCCTTGTTGTGGGTACTGTTCTCAGAGGATTAGAAAAGTTCAAGGAGTACCGCGTCCTTATCATGCCTGACCATGCAACGCCGATCGAGATTAGAACGCATACAGATGAACCTGTTCCTTTTGTTATATTTGACAGCAGGCTCACGAAAAAACATGATGGTGCCACCTTTGACGAGACGCTCCTCGAGAGAGAAGATATCATGAATTTCGAGGAAGGTTATACATTGATGGATTATTTCATTATAGGTGCATAAAGGATCCTTTCACAACGTTTCTTTAAAATTTCCCCTTGACAACTTTCCATTTTTTGCTGTATCTTTTTAATTCTAATATTAAAGAAGTTTGAAGGGAGGTAGAGAATTGTATGCTTTAGGTACCCATCTCTTAATAGAATTGCGGGATTGTAATCCCGAGATTCTCAAGAGCCTTGAGAAGGTAAAAAAAATACTAATCTCTGCAGCAAAAGAAGCCAAGGCAACAATAATTGATAACTCCTTCCACGAATTTAATCCTTTCGGTATCAGTGGTGTAGTAGTCATAGCAGAATCCCATCTCACGATTCATACCCGGCCTGAGTATTGTTATGCGGCTGTAGATATCTTTACCTGTGGCGATGTGATAAAACCAGAGCTCGCAGTCTCATATCTTATAAAAAAATTCGAATGTAAAAATCCTTCTATTGTTGAAATGAAGAGAGGAATACTCTCGCATAAAAACGAAAAGTTACCCCATAAGGTTCTTTCAGCCTCTAACACTTCTTTTGGAGATACGAAGTTTTACCAAACCACTACCAGTTAGCAATACGAATATCTTTACTTAATCTTCTCTATTTGCAAGGACTGCAATGCCAGGTAATTCTTTCCCTTCAAGAAGCTGCAGGGTCGCCCCTCCACCTGTAGAGATAAATGATATTGCATCAGATACTCCTGCCCTGTTTACGGCAAGATCTGTATCACCACCACCAACAATAGTAAGGGCATATGCGTCCGCAACTGCATGAGCAACAGCGAAGGTTCCTCTTGAAAAGGCATCTATTTCGAATATGCCCATCGGCCCATTCCAGAGGATGGTCTTCGCATCCTGGATAGCCTCTGAAAAGAGCTTGGCCGTGGCAGGTCCTATATCGAGTGCAGCCCATCCCTTGGGTATCTCAAGAGTAGGAATTATTTTTGTTTCTATACCGGTTTCGATGCTCTGGGCAATCACACAGTCAACAGGAAGATAAAACTTTATACCCATCCCTTTCAGCTTTTTCCTTATTCTCTGTGCTGTCTCAAGCATATCTTCTTCAACAAGTGATTTCCCCACCTCGTACCCCATGGCTTTTATAAAGGTATAAGCCATTCCCCCACCAATCAGAACCTTATCAACTTTTTCAACGAGATTCTCAAGGACGTTTATCTTTCCCGACACTTTTGCCCCACCGAGAATTGCGACGAAGGGCCTCACGGGATTCTCTATCGCTCCCTTGAGATATTCTACCTCTTTCTTTAAGAGAATTCCGGCTGCTGATAGAAGGAATTTTGGTACCCCGACAATCGATGCGTGTGCCCTGTGAGCTGTCCCAAAGGCATCATTAATGTAAATGTCTGCAAGCGACGCCAGGGCACGTGCAAACTCCTCATTGTTTTTTTCTTCCTCTGGGTGATATCTGAGATTCTCAAGGAGCAACACATCACCTTCCTTCATCTTCGCAACAATACTTTCTACCTGACTACCTACACAATCAGGTGCAAAGACGACCTCTTTGTTAAGGAGTCTCTGGAGCCTCTTTGCTACAGGTGCAAGACTTAGTCTCGGGTCCCTCTTCCCTTCTGGCCTCCCAAGGTGCGAGGAGATGATAACCTTTGCACCCTCATCAATGGCATAATTGATGGTAGGAAGAGTGGAGCGTATCCTCCTGTCATCAGTAACCATCAGATTGTCATCGAGAGGCACATTGAAATCAGCCCTGATAAAGACCCGTTTTCCTTTGAGGTCAATGTCTTCTATCGTAAGCTTGTTAAATATATCCTTAATAGGAACAGGCTCTACGACATTTCTCCTTGCCATTGTTATACCCTCTTAATTAAGTGTAGTATTATATCTCTGAGGCGTGAGCTGTATCCCCACTCATTATCATACCATGCAAGAACCTTTACCATCCTTCCCTCAATGACCATTGTCAGCGATGCATCTACGATGGCAGAATGGTCATTTCCATTGAAATCAATGGAGACAAGGGGGTCCTCTGAATACTGAAGGATGCCCTGCAGGCGGCCTTCAGCTGCCTTTTTCAATGCAGCATTTACATCTTCCACGGTAACATCCTTTGATACCTCGGCAACAAGGTCCACAAGAGAAACATTCGGGGTAGGAACTCTGATGGCCAAGCCATTGAGCTTCCCTTTCAGCTCTGGCAGTACAAGCCCAACAGCCTTTGCTGCACCCGTTGTGGTAGGAATCATGCTCATGGCAGCTGCCCTTGCCCTCCTCAGGTCTTTATGGGGAAGGTCGAGTATTCTCTGGTCATTGGTATAAGAATGTATGGTTGTCATGAGTCCTTTTATTATCTTGAACTCGTTGTGTATTACCTTTGCAACGGGTGCAAGACAGTTTGTTGTACATGAGGCGTTCGAGATAACTTTATGTTTTCCAGGGTCGAACGTTTCCTCATTCACACCTATGCATACGGTTATGTCTGGTTCCTTAGCAGGCGCTGAGATGATCACCCACCGTGCACCAGCATCGATATGTCTTGAAGCAGATGGTTTGTCTGTAAACCTCCCTGTTGATTCGATGACAATATCCACACCGAGATCCTTCCACGGGAGTTTTTCTGGCTCTGTCACAGCAAGGATTTTGATCTCTTTCCCATCAACGATGATGCTTCCATCACCAGCTTTTACATCGGCTTTAAAAATACCATGCACAGAGTCATATTTCAGAAGATGGGCAAGTGTTTTTGCGTCGGTAAGATCATTAATCGCTACAATGGTGAATTCATGATATCCCTTGCTGGCCCTTAAAAAGGCCCTGCCTATTCTTCCAAAGCCATTGATTGCAACACGCATTGCCATAAAAACCTCCTCATATAAATTTATAGCTGTTAATAAATAAGCCTAAAAATTGGCACCTAACAATTGTTTACAAAGCTATTTATAACAATCCCTGTCAGGAGTTTTGGGTAAAAATATGTTGATTTTGGCGGCATTCTTACTGATGTAAAGGCAGCCTTTTCAACATCCTCGACCTTTGTAGGATTAAGGAACAGGGCTGCACGAAACGTTCCGCTTCTCACCTTTTCCATGGCCTTTTTCACGTCCATTTCATAAGCAATGTCTTCCACTTCAAGTATCTTCTTGAGTACCAGGTCATGCAGAATGATCACATCTACCTCCCTCAGGGCTGGATGGACTTCGGACAGGTTGTGCCTTTTAAAAGTAAGGAGATACCACATTTCATCCCTGTTCTGAAAAAAACCAAAGGCATGCTTTCTCCCTGATATCCGTTTTGCAATATCAAAATCTGCACTTACAGGCTCGATCTCAAAATACTCAGTAAGCCTCATGTGTATATCTTCGGGAATCCCCTTTACGAGTCTGTGAGTCGGTAGTATTGTAATCCCACTATCTAACATATTTGCAAGAAACATAAGCACATAATCAGAGGGCTCATTGCCGGAAGTAGATAATCTTTGCTCCTTCATCTCTCTCTGAAACTCAAGGGATGTTTCATACCTGTGGTGTCCATCGGCGATGACAATATCTTTATCCCTGAGCTCCTCCCTTATCATTTCGATATCTTCCTTCCTATCGATCTGCCAGAGCCTGTGGATCGCTCCGGCAGCATCGGCCGCTTCAAGGTATGGTCTTGTCTGAGCAACCTCAGAAAGAAGCGTTAAGATTTTTTTATCTGCGCTTTTATACAGTGAGAATATGGGACTTGTATTTGCCTCGCATGTCCTGAGGAGATTCAATCTGTCTTGTTTTGGCTTCGAATAGGTGCACTCATGGGGATGGATCTTACCTTTACCGAACTCCTCGAGTTTTACAAGTCCGAGAAACCCGATAAGTCTTTTTTCTTTACCATCTATAGCATAAGACATTTCATATGCGTAGAATGAAGGTTTTTCGCTTATGATAAGGATCCCCTCATCTATCCATTTTGCAAGATATCCTTTAGCCCTTGTATATTTATTATCTGCCTCTCTGTCCCCAGACTGCTCTTTACCAAAATCTATCCTGACGACATTATAAGGACTTTTCCTATATAACCCTTCTTGATATTCAGGCGTTATGAGATCGTATGGAGGAGATAGAACATCCTCTAAAGACACCTTCGATCCATTGTAAAGGATTCCCTTGAAAGGAATTATGTCAGCCATTTTAAAGGTTCCGAAGAAAAGATGGGATATCATATCATGCCCATATATTAAATTCAAACTTATAGAACAAAGAATCAGAAACTCAAAATAGGACATTTCTACTTTGGCTTGACACTTCACATTTTAAACTTGACATCAGAAGGTGGATGTAGTATAAATTGTCATCGTGTCTATGAATTTAAATCATGACACCGAAGCATCAATATTCTGTCATGCCAGTTTTGTTCTTCGTGAGCATTTCGTAGTAATGGACATTTAAAGAAAGGAGGGATATTTCTATGAATGTTACCAGAAGAGATTTTATGAAGATCTCTGGTGTAACCGTAACCGGAGCAGCCCTGAGCCAATTAGGTTTTGACCTTTCTCCCGTTCAGGCTTATGCCGCTGAGCTCCGAATCAAAGATGCCAAAGAAACTCCTACCATATGTTGTTACTGTTCGGTAGGATGTGGCATCCTTGTTGCCACTGACAAAACCGGAAAGGTGATTAACAGCGAGGGAGATCCCGATCATCCCATTAGTGAGGGAACTCTTTGTTCGAAAGGTGCTGCTTCTTTCCAGATTGCGGTCAATGATAATCGCTTGAAAAAAG
This sequence comes from Nitrospirota bacterium, assembly GCA_043802315.1. Classification (GTDB taxonomy): domain Bacteria; phylum Nitrospirota; class Thermodesulfovibrionia; order Thermodesulfovibrionales; family SM23-35; genus DASPRG01. Next base: position 3,695 of record JAZDLE010000018.1, on the reverse strand, counting down.
TCCGCTATCGTGCACCTAACAGTGATAAGTGGAAAGAAGTTAGTCGGGAGTGGGCACTCGATGAGATTGCAAAGCGGATCAAGAAGAGTAGAGATGCAAGCTTCATGGAAAAGAATGCTCAAGGACAGGTGGTAAACAGGTGCAATGGTATTGCTTCAGTTGGAAGTGCAGCACTGGATAATGAAGAGTGCTGGCTCTATTCAAAATTGCTGAGATCACTGGGTCTTGTCTATATTGAACACCAGGCCCGTATATGACACAGCGCAACTGTGGCGGCTCTGGCAGAGTCGTTCGGTCGCGGTGCAATGACAAACCATTACATTGATTTTCGGAACTCAGATGTCATTCTTAATATGGGTGGTAATGTTGCGGAAAACCATCCGGTGTCTTTTAAGTGGATTCAGGCTGCAAAGGATAAAGGAGCGATCTTTATCCATGTAGATCCTCGTTATACCCGTACGTCAACAAAGGCTGATATATTCGTTAGACTCCGTTCGGGTACGGATATCGCCTTCCTTGGTGGCATGATTAAGTATATTCTTGATAACAATCTCTATGATGAATTCTATGTCAAGAACTATACGAATGCGTCGTTTATTGTTAACCCGAAATACAATTTTGATGACGGACTTTTTTCTGGATACGATCCGAATAAAAGGTCATATGATCAAACTATGTGGGCATTAGAAAAGGATGCAAACGGAATTCCTACACGTGACATGACTCTGCAAAATGAAAGGTGTGTCCTCCAGCTTTTGAGGAAACATTACTCACGTTATACCTTTGAAAAAGTCACGACTATCACCGGGACACCCCAGGAAGACCTTGAAAAGGTGTATAAGGTTTACGGCTCTACAGGAAAACCTGATAAAGCCGGCACCGAGCTCTATGCGATGGGATGGACCCAGCATACGGTCGGTGTTCAAAACATCCGTGCAATGTCTATTATCCAGACACTCTTAGGGAACATGGGTATTGCTGGTGGTGGCGTAAATGCCCTGAGGGGAGAATCGAATGTTCAGGGTTCAACTGATCAGGGCCTGCTTTTCCATATTATTCCCGGGTATCTCCCGACTCCGAGAGAACAATGGCAGACCCTCGAAGATTATAATAAAACCACCCCTTCATCAAAAGACCCACGAAGTGTCAACTGGTGGAAGAACAGACCGAAATATGTTGCAAGTCTCCTGAAATCTTTCTATGGTGATAAGGCAACCAAGGAAAATAATTTCGGATATGCATGGCTACCAAAACTTGATAAGGCACAGGATGCATCGTGGCTTAATCTCTTTGATGAGATGTACAACGGTGCTTTTGCAGGTTTCTTTGCCTGGGGTATGAATCCGGCGTGTTCAGGCGCCAATGCAGGCAAGGTGCGTCAGGCCTTAGCAAAGCTTGACTGGATGGTCAATGTCAATGTCTTCGATAACGAAACTGGTTCTTTCTGGAAAGGACCGGGTATGGATCCCAAAAAGATTAAGACAGAGGTCTTCCAGTTGCCATGCGCTGCCTTCTTAGAAAAAGAAGGAAGCATCAGTAACAGCGGCCGGTGGATGCAGTGGAGATGGAAAGCATCCAACCCGCCGGGTGATGCGATGCCTGATGGCGAGATCATGTATGATCTCTTCAAGAAAGTAAAAGCCCTTTACAAAAAAGAAAAAGGCGTATTCCCGGATCCCCTTATGAACCTCAAATGGGATTACGAAACCAATGGTAAGTTCGACATCCACACGGTTGCCAAGGAGATTAATGGTTACTTCCTTGAGGATATCCCTGAGCATCCATTTGATAAAAAGGCTTATAAGAAAGGGACATTGGTTCCGAGCTTTGTATTCCTCCTCGATGACGGCCGGACTTCGTGCGGTAACTGGATATACAGTGCCAGCTATACTGAAGCAGGAAACATGGCTGCCCGGAGAAAGAAGACAGATCCAACGGGGTTGGGTCTCTATCCGGAGTGGTCATGGACGTGGCCTGTTAACAGGAGGATCATCTATAACCGCGCCTCTGTCGATTTGGAGGGCAAGCCCCGCAATCCAAACAGGCCCCTTCTGAAATGGGACGCTGAGACAAAGAAATGGCTTGGAGATATACCCGACGGGCCAGCTCCGCCGATGGGTACAGAGGGAGCATATCCCTTTATCATGAAACCTGATGGCGTTGCCTCAATCTTCGGCCCTGGCTTAAAGGATGGTCCATTCCCAGAACACTATGAGCCGTTGGAATGCCCTATTGAGAAGAACATCATGTCAAATCAGAGAATTAATCCTGCCATTAAGATATTCAAAGGAGGACCAGATACGTTTGCCACTTGTGACCCAAGATATCCTTTTGTGTGTACAACTTATAGAGTAACTGAACACTGGCAGACGGGTGTTTTGACCCGCTGGCTCCCGTGGCTTCTTGAAGCTGAGCCACAGGTATTCTGTGAAATGAGTAAAGAGCTGGCAGAAGTAAGAGGGATAAAGAACGGTGATAAGGTTATGGTGGAAACTTCTCGGGGCAAATTAGGAGCGGTAGCTATAGTTACTTTCCGGCTTAAACCTTTCGTAATCGCAGGACAAACGATACATCAGATAGGGTTACCGTATCATTTTGGTTGGCTCCACCCTAAAGATGGAGGCGATAGTGCCAACTTGCTTACCCCGACAGTTGGTGATCCTAATACGATGATCCCAGAAACAAAGGCCTTCATGGCTAATGTTAAAAAGGCTTAAAGGAGGTGATATAGAATGGCAGGAAAAGGCTTTTTTATAGATACAACAAAGTGTACGGCATGCCGCGGATGTCAAATAGCATGTAAGCAGTGGAATATGAATCCGGCAACAAAAACGACGCAGAAAGGTAGCCATCAAAACCCCGAGGATCTCTCGTTTTCAACTTTCAAATTAGTTCGATTCAGTGAATTAGAAGTAAATGGTAAGCCTGTATGGTATTTCTTCGCTGATCAGTGCAGACATTGTCTTGAACCACCCTGCATGTATACAGCCCAGTCTTTAGGTGTAAAAGCCATTACAAGGGATGATTCAACAGGTGCTGTGCTTTACGATCCAAAGGTGAAAGTAAAGGCTGCTGACGCAAAGACCATAAGGGAATCTTGTCCATGGAATATCCCTCGGTGGGATCAGAAGACAGGTGGTATGGCTAAATGCACAATGTGCTTTGACAGGATTACCAATGGAATGCTACCTGCCTGTGTTAAGGTCTGCCCCACCGGTACTATGAACTTCGGAGATAGGGATAAGATGCTCGATATGGCTCAGAAAAGGTTTAAGGAAGTCAAGGCTATTTACCCAAATGCTCAGCTTACAGGCGAAGACATCCATAGAGCTATTATCCTTTTTATTGATGATCCAAAGAAGTACCATAAGTTTGCAGCCGAAAACGACACGGGAATTACGAGAATTGTTGCGATAAAGAGATTGATCCGGCCTTTCGTGAACCTCTCGCCCTTTATGGGTTAGATATCGAGAGACACCCATTGATAGGGCTTGTTTCGAGAATACCTCGAAACAAGCCCTATTTTGTTAACAGAGTACCCCTCTCCCCGGCGATCCTTAAGATCAAAAATTTCAGTGTGACTCTTCGGTGAGAACACTTTTGGGTCTTTTTATGAGAAAGACAAAAGGGAGAATTGATATGAGGATCAGACTGGTTAAATAAAAGGTGTCGTTAAAGGACATCATAGAGGCCTG
>JAZDLE010000017.1:0-7622 GCA_043802315.1 Nitrospirota bacterium | reverse complement strand
GATATCAATGCTGTCGTGAATGCCCATAACCTTGCCATGGTTGCGCTGACAGCAAGGATGCAGCATGAGTTTAACTATACGGATGAGCAGCTTGCAAAGAGAAAGCTGAAGCGTCTCAGTATAGATCCCAAGAATGTTGAGATGGGCTGGGTTATGGATTTTTGTGCACAGGCACTCAGGAATATCATCATCGGAATGGGTGGCAAGATGGATGGGTTTATGATGCCCTCAAAATTTGCCATAGCTGTCTCTTCAGAGGTTATGGCTATCCTTTCCATCTTCAGCGATCTTGCAGACTTCAGGAAGAGAATGGGCGGTATTGTTGTTGCCTATGACAAGCAGGGTAACCCTATAACTACTGAAGACCTTGAAGTAGCAGGTGCCATGACTGCATGGATGCGGAATGCCATAAATCCGAATCTCCTTCAAAGCCTTGAAGGCCAGCCTTGCTTTGTTCATGCCGGACCTTTCGCCAATATTGCTGTTGGTCAGTCATCGGTGGTTGCTGATAAGATGTGTCTTAAACTCGCTGATTATCACCTTACTGAATCAGGTTTCGGTGCTGACATCGGTTTTGAGAAGTTCTGGAATGTAAAGTGCCGCTATTCCGGGAACATTCCAAATGTCTCGGTGATTACAGCTACCATAAGGGCATTGAAGCACCATGGCGTCAATGCAGGTGCACCACCAGTTGTCCCTGGCAGACCGATTCCCAAAGAATATTTCGAGGAGAATCTCAAATGGCTTGAAGATGGAATGAAAAATGTCATCCATCACATAAATACTGTTAAGAAGGCAGGGATAAACCCTGTTGTCTGTATAAACCGGTTCCACGCTGATACAGATGAAGAGGTGAAATTGACCAAGAAGATGTGCGAGGCAGCCGGTGCACGTGTTGCCGTGTCTCAACACTGGCGGTATGGAGGTGAGGGTGCCCTCGAACTGGCTGATGCTGTTGTCGATGCATGTAATGACAAGGTCAATTTTAAATTCCTCTATGACCTTGACACACCTATTCGGAAAAGGGTTGAGTTGATAGCCAAAGAGGTTTACGGTGCTGATGGTGTGAGCTATTCTCCGGAGGCAACGGCGAAGGCAGAACGGTTTGAAAATGATCCAAAATTCAGAGACTATACCACCATGATGGTCAAAACCCATCTCTCTCTTTCTCATGACCCTACAGTCAAGGGCGTACCAAAAGGCTGGATACTCCATATCCGTGACTTTCTTACGTATGGTGGTGCACGGTTTATCTGTCCTGTTGCAGGAAATATCAGCCTCATGCCAGGAACATCATCCGATCCTGCTTATCGTCGTGTTGATGTGGATCTGAAAACAGGAAAAGTGAAAGGGTTGTTTTAAGATATACATAACAAGATGCCCCTTGGCTTAACCCAAGGGGCATCTTTATTTTCGATCCTAAAAGTAGAAATTTTTGTGTGGCAGTAATATATCCTTTTTCAAATCCCCCTTTTCTAAAGGGGGAGTGAGGGGGATTACTAAAGATAAGTACTTAATACTCCCTTTAATTTACGCAGGCTAAAGCCTGTAGTTGCCAATTGAAAAGACACTCGAGAATTTATAATCTCCCTCTACGAGTCGTAGACCTCGCCCCTCTTTACAAAAGAGGGGAATTTTTTACAGTTTGACCTCACAAACGTTTTGCTACTTACTTATCTTTTCTTCTTCCCGTATTGTAATTTATTCCCTTAAGGACTATAATTTTTATGAAAGCCTGCGAGTTCGCAGACTAAATGTCATGCTTAAAAAAATTATACTTCTCATTTTTCTTATCCTTTTGTATTCCCCTTCAGTTCCTTCTGAAGAACAAAAAAGAGATGTTATGGTTATCACTATCAATGGTGTTATCAATCCTGTTGCCGCAGAATATATCGGGAAAAGTATAAAAAGGGCAAATGAGAAAAAGGTTGAAGCATTAATCATTGAACTGGATACCCCGGGAGGGCTTGATACATCAATGAGGAGTATTGTTAAGGATATCATCGGAAGTGAGGTTCCCGTTATTGTCTTTGTTTCACCGAGTGGGAGCAGGGCAGCCTCTGCAGGGGTATTTATTACACTGGCTGCCCATATTGCAGCTATGGCACCAGGTACAAATATCGGAGCAGCCCATCCGGTAGGCCTTGGAGAAAAGATGGATAAGGTGATGGCTGAAAAGGCAACAAATGACGCAGCAGCTTATATAAAGTCTCTTGCAGAGAAGAATGGCAGGAATGCGAAGTGGGCAGAAGATGCTGTCAGGAAGAGTATCTCTGCAACAGAAGAAGAAGCATTGAAGGAGGGAGTTATAGACCTTGTGAGTAAAGACCTGAACACCCTTCTTTCTGCTATAGATGGTAAAAAGGTAAAGACGACTATGGGTGAGAAGGTTCTGAGTACAAAAAATGTAGTAGTAATCAGAGAAGTGATGGGTTTCAGGCATAAGATACTCAATATCATCTCCGATCCAAACATCGCATACATACTTATGCTCCTCGGTTTTTATGGCCTCTTCTTTGAACTTACCAATCCGGGTGCAATCTTTCCTGGGGTATTGGGAGGAATCTCTCTCATCCTTGCCTTCTACGCTTTCCAGACACTTCCAGTAAATTATGCAGGGCTCTTGCTGATTATCCTCGCCATCATCCTCTTTGTCCTCGAGGTAAAGATTATATCTCATGGGGTACTTAGTATCGGGGGAATAATCTCCATGATTATAGGCTCGTTGATGCTCTTTGAATCACCGGGACCTTTTATGAAGCTCTCTCTTTATGTCATTCTCCCTTCTGTTGTTATAACCACCTTATTTTTCACTCTTCTAATCGGTCTTGTTGTTAAAGCGCATAGGAGAAAACCTGTTACAGGACCAGAAGGTCTTTTGGGAGCCAAGGGTATTGCAAATACAGATATAACAAAAGATGGAGGTATGGTATTATTACACGGTGAACGCTGGGCAGCATATTCTGATGAGCCGATATCAAAAGGTGAAAAGATAATAGTTGAGGTCGTTTCAGAGTTAAAAGTAAAAGTAAAAAAATTGAAATGAATTTGCAAAGTCTAAATAGGTTAATTGGGTTTACTTGGTTTCCGCAGTTTCTTGAGTTAAGAAACCCAATAAACTCGACAAACCCAAGAAACTCAAAAAAACTTTAAAAGGGAGGTTACTATGCCAGTTTTTACACCGTCATTGATGGGTGTTCTTTTTGTAATAGTTTTAATTTTTTATTTCCTCTCGAGTGCAATCAAGATCTTGAGGGAGTATGAAAGGGGAGTTGTTTTCAGGCTTGGAAGAATTATTCCTGTAAAGGGACCTGGACTTGTGTTAATCTGGCCAATAATTGATAAACTTGTTAAGGTCAGCCTTCGCACTGTCACAATGGATGTTCCAGCTCAGGATGTTATTACAAAGGATAATATCTCGGTTAAGGTGAATGCTGTTGTCTATTTCAGGGTGATGGACTCTATAAAGGCAATTACAGAGGTCGAGGATTTTTACTACGCGACATCACAGATGGCACAGACAACACTCAGGAGCATCCTCGGTCAGAGCCAGCTCGATGACTTGTTATCAAAGAGGGAAGAGGTAAATGCTGAGCTCCAAAAGGTAATTGACTTCCAGACAGAGCCGTGGGGAATAAAGGTAACAGCAGTTGAGGTGAAGAATGTTGACCTGCCAATAGAAATGCAGAGGGCAATAGCAAAACAGGCAGAGGCTGAGCGTGAAAGAAGGGCGAAGATCATCCATGCAGAGGGAGAGTTCCAAGCATCTCAGAAGCTTGCAGATGCAGCAAAGATTATAGCAACAGAAACTGGAGCACTTCAGCTCAGGTTCCTCCAGACCCTTACAGAGATAGCGACAGAGAAAAACTCAACTATAATATTTCCTGTTCCAATAGACCTGATTAAGCCTTTCTTGGAAAAGTCGGGTAAGGAGGTGAAATAACGGAAGTTTTTTAGTTTTCAGACACTTCCAGATATCCTGTATTATTTATTTTACCCACAAATGTGCAAATCTAAGAAGGACTGAGAAGTAATGATTACTGGTTAAAATGTTGAATCGAGACCTTCAACGGACACTTATTCTTAACAAGGACTCATGAAATTTCATACCAGCCTTATATACCGGAATTATATCACCAGATTCTTTCTTTTCTATGCGGGTTAGAAAAGCCCATATTACAAGACCTTTTAAACTTAAAGCATTGCCTCTTTGATTAATCTTTAAACCATATTCTTTATTTATCTTAAGCTTCTTTGTTGTTTCTATGGCTACTCCGCCAGCACTGATATTGAGTATTTTTGTGTTTATAGAATGGAGAGCATTTCTCTGGATTCCCTTCACTATCAGCCTTTTATGCCTTCTTCTCTCATCTCCTATATATTTCATATTGCTGGACTTAATCACTTCATCTTCATTTTTCCCCTTTGCAACGTATCGTGCCCTCACAATTCTCTCTGCCTCAAGCCAATTATCAAGGTCACGGCCTTCCACCCGACCACTCTTCACATACAGTTCATAGGCTAATGTGACGATTTCATCGTACAAATGAGCATTATCCATACTATTTTCGGACACTGTTTGTCAAATAATATCTTGACTTTTGCAAATCAGGTAATTACCACTTTACTAATGCAGAGGCCCAGGTAAGGCCACCTCCAAAGGACTCGAGGAGTATGTAATCTCCATCCTTTATCCTTCCTGTTGTGACAGCCTCATCGAGGGCTATCGGGATAGAAGCAGCCGAGGTATTTCCGTATCTGTCGATATTTACCAAGACTTTATCCATCGGGAGGCCAAGCCTATCAGCCGTTGCCTGTATTATTCTCAGGTTCGCCTGATGAGGTATAAGAAGTGAAAGCTGTGAGGACGCTAACTTATTCTCTTCAAGGATTTTAACAACAAGGTCTTCCAGTGTCCTGACAGCAAACTTGAAGGTTTCGTTACCCTTCATCTTGATGTAATGAAGCCCTTCGTCGACGGAAGCCTTTGATGCAGGAAATCTCGAACCACCACCTGGCATATGGAGAAGATCCCACATACTTCCATCAGAGTTGATAGACATTGAGATTATCCCCCTGTTTTCTTCGGTAGGCTCAACAATTACTGCACCCGCACCATCACCAAAGAGGACACAGGTGGTTCTGTCATTCCAGTCGGTAATTTTTGAAAGCACCTCTGTGCCAACGACAAGGATCCTTTTATGCATTCCTGATTTTATGAAACCATCTGCAATATAGAGTCCGTACAGAAATCCAGAGCAGGCTGCATTGATATCGAAGGCTGCTGCTTTTTTAGCACCGAGTTTATCCTGAAGGATGCAGGCTGTTGATGGGAAAGGCATGTCACCCGTTACTGTTGCTGCAATGATGAGATCAAGATCTTCTGCCTTCAAGGCAGCCCTCTCAAGGGCTACTTTCGATGCCTCATATGCAAGGTCTGATGCTGCCTGATTTTCAGAGGCTATTCTCCGCTCTCTTATCCCCGTCCTCTCTGTAATCCATTCATCCGATGTATCGACCATCTGCTCAAGGTCATGATTTGTGAGGACCTTTTCCGGCAGATAAGAACCTGTAGAAATAATCCTACTTCTGATCACCCTTAGTCACCATGCCTTTCTCTATTTCAGATGCAATGACCTCATGTACCTTTTTTTCCGCGAAATCTGCTGCAACTCTCAGGGCGTTCTTTATTGCCTTTGCCGTTGATCTTCCATGGCTTATGATACATGTGCCATTGATACCGAGAAGAGGCGCTCCTCCATATTCGTCATAATCTGTCTTTTTCTTGAAACTGATTAAGGCAGACTTCATCAGGAGGTATCCAATCCTTCCCACAGATTGTTCAGCAATCTCTCTCTTGAGTATTTTTATGATCGCATCTGCAAGACCTTCGCTCGTCTTCAGAACAATATTTCCCGTAAACCCATCACAAACAACGACATCAGCAATCCCTGTGAAGATATCTTTGCCATCGATATTGCCTGTAAAGTTAATATCAGCTCTTTTCAGAAGTTTGAATGCTTCTTTGGTAAGTTCGTTCCCCTTCGTGTCCTCTTCTCCGATGCTGAGAAGGGCAACTTTGGGTTCTGCCCTTTCGAAGATCGTTCTGCAATAGGCGCTACCCATGAGTCCAAACTGGAAGAGATTTTCGGGCTTGCAATGAAGATTTGCACCTGCATCGATGAGAACAAAGGGAGCTTTCAGAGTGGGCATAATGGTTGCTATGGCAGGTCTATCAACACTTGGGGAGGTACGGAGGAGTAAAAGCGCCGTTGCCATGACGACACCTGAGTGTCCGGCACTCACAAAGCCATCAGCTTCACCATTTTTCACCAGTTCGATGGCTCTGCTTATGGATGAATCCCTCTTTTTCCTGATTGCAACAGCAGGAGACTCATCCATCCCCACAACCTGGGATGCGTGCTTTATGGATATCCTGTTCGGGAGGTATTTTTTGTTATCAAGCTCTCTTTTTATAGAAGACTCATCACCAACGAGGATAATATCTATGCCTTCAATATCATTTAAGGTCTCGATAGCGCCCTCAATATTGACAGCAGGAGCATAATCGCCTCCCATCGCATCAAGGGCAATTCTCATGCTTCTTTTTCAACTACTTCGAGAATCTTGCGACCATTATATGAACCGCAATGAAGGCATACCCTGAATGGTTGCTTCAGTTCGTTGCAATCAGGGCAGAGGCTTAGATTAGGGACCTGGCCTTTCCAGTTAGCCCTCCGCTTATCTCTCCTCGATCTTGTATGCCTGTGTTTCGGGTTTGCCAATTTCTACTCCTTTCATCGGAAAATTATTGTTGCATGGTTAGGAAACCCTGCCTATTGATATCCGCCTTAAGCGGAGGGACATTCCTGTCCCGCAGATCTTCCGTTAATTATTTTAATAGCTTCTTTAATGCCTCAAGTCTTGGATCTATTTCTTTTGTACTGCAACTACAAGTTCCTACATTAAGGTCTGCTCCGCACTGCAGACATATCCCTTTACAGAGCTCATTGCACAAAGGCTTCATGGGAAGATTAAGCATTACCTGTTCCTTTGTAAGGTCAAGAAGATCCAGATCATCTTTGGAATAAAAACCCATGTCAAGTTCATCGACCTTGAGCTCGTGTTTATCTTCCCCTTTGAGATGCTCGGTAGGATGATAGATAGCCTCAAGGGGAATCGTGAGCATAATCCTGAAATCCTTCAGGCACCGGCTACACTGTAATTCTACCTCAGCCTCTATTTTACCACTTACCACAACCTCAGTGCCAACCTTTGTTACCCTTAGGTGTGCCTGGACTGGTGAAAGGCTGTCTTCAAATTTAACTGTTTCCTGGAGATCTAAATCTAACCCCTCGTCGGGGATTTCTGAAATTATTACCTTCATCCAAAAATTATACAAAAAATAATAAAATCATTACAATAATATGTCAAGGAATGTGCTGAATTGTGTCTGAATTGAAAACATCTCAAATTCTATGCTTACTAAGGAGTTCATAAGTAAAACCACACCCCCTCACCCTTGCCCTCTCCCACCAGGGGAGAGGGAGTAGATTTCCCCTCCCTTGATGGTCGCCTCGGGCGACTCGCCGAGGAGAGGAGGGGATTGAGGGGAGGGTGTA
>JAZDLE010000016.1:0-6977 GCA_043802315.1 Nitrospirota bacterium | reverse complement strand
CCAGACTGCAAAAGACTCTAAAGAGACTTCCTTCACGGTAAATTAGTTTTTCTTGACCGGGCCGGTGGAAGCCGGCCCTACCCAATACATTAACCGATCAAAATTATCTCTTAAGGGGGGGGTGATAAGAGAACTGGATTTTAATAAGTTTGTAGTAGTAATTAAAAAACAACAGGAGGACAGAGATGAAAAAAGCAGCATTGTTCGTTTTAGCATTGGTAATGTTAGTAGGCTTTGCAATTCAAGACACACAAGCAGGGGAGTGGTGCTGGCAGGATGGTAACGGTGAATATATAAAAGTAACTGTAGCAAAACCTGATCCATTATTGCCGCATAAATCACTTAACGGAATATGGTATTCGCCTTCCTCTTGGCTTCTTCCTGTAGTGGGCACAACGGATAAAGATACAGGCGGTACTTCAAGACGCGTAGGTCTTCATGGAACCTATTTGTCCGGAGCTGACCTTTATGATTATGTATTAGATGCGACAATCGATCCTGTTACAAAAAATGGAACAATATACATCTACAGTAGTTTTTTAGGTGTTACTAACTCTTTCAGCCTTACTAAAATCGACTGCGCCACCGCACCCGCACCGTAAAGCAGGGTAAGAACCAGCATTACTTTTCAGACTTTAAGGGCAAGATTTATTTAATCTTGCCCTTCTTTTATTCGCTGCATTTCAATAGTTCACAAAATAACTTTTTATCTTATCACCTCTATCCCCATATACTGCCGTAATGCTTCAGGGACAACAACGCTTCCATCTTTCTGCTGGTAGTTTTCGAGGACAGCGATGAGGGTGCGGCCGATGGCAAGGCCAGAGCCATTCAGGGTGTGCACAAACTCTGTTCCTTTCTTTCCCGCTCGCCTAAATCGAATACTCGCCCTTCTTGCCTGGTAATCTGTGAAATTTGAACATGAGGAGATTTCTCTGTATCTTTGTTGGGCAGGAAGCCAGACCTCAAGGTCATAGGTCTTCGAGGCAGCGAACCCTAAATCACCCGTACAGAGGGCTACAACTCTGTAAGGAAGATTCAACCTCTGAAGAATATCCTCGGCATCCTTTGTCAGAGATTCAAGCTCATCATACGATTCTTCCGGTTTTACAAACTTCACAAGTTCTACTTTGTTAAATTGATGCTGTCTCATAAGACCTCTCACGTCCTTCCCGTATGAGCCTGCCTCACGCCTGAAGCATGGCGTATAGGCTGTATAATAAATGGGCAGATCCTCTTCTCTCAAGATTTCATTTCTGTGGATATTAGTTACTGGAACCTCTGCAGTAGGTACGAGATAGAACTCAGGATCAGTGATGATAAATAACTCTTGGGCAAATTTTGGAAGTTGCCCTGTACCTATCATGCTATCCCGATTGACGATGATCGGAGGGAAAACTTCCTTATATCCCCTTGATGTATTCAAATCCAACATGAAGTTCATCAGGGCTCTCTCAAGTCTTGCACCACTTCCCTTCATGAGGGCAAACCTTGCCCCGGCTATCTTGGATGCCCTCTCAAAGTCAATAATTTCAAGCATTTCTCCAATGTCCCAGTGATTCATAGGCTCAAAGTCAAATTGCCGTGGCTCACCCCATCTCCTTATCTCAACGTTATCTGTCTCATCTTTTCCAACAGGCACAGATTCATGAGGAATATTGGGGATAGTCAGGAGGAAGTCCTTTGTCTTTTCAGCAAGCTCTCTCAGCCTTTCTTCCTTTATCTTTATTGCCTCTGAAACATTCTTAGCTTCCTGTGTCTCTGTGGTCACATCAGCGCCCTCTTTTTTCAATCTGGAGATCTTTTCTGAGAGCTCATTTCTCTCTTGTCTGTATCGTTCCACTTCAAGAAGTAAGGATCTCCTTTCTTCCTCGATTTTCAAGAAATCATCGATAATACCCGGGTCATAACCCCTATGCTGGAGGGCATTAATAACCTTCTCTGGATGTTCTCTTACAAATCTTGCATCAAGCATTACCAATTATCCTCACAAGTATAATAAACTACTATTTAGAACTGTTGAAGTCAAGGAAGTTAAAGAAGTTACTAAGGAGTTCATAAGTAAGACCACATTTACTGTCATTCCAGCTTGTCTGGAATCCTTCCCACTTGTTGGGAATCTAAAGAAGGATGCTGGACAAGCCAGCATGACAGATATAGTTATAGGGATGTGACTTTACATATGGTCTTATTAGTATATACCCCTCACCCTAACCCTCTCCCACAAGGGGAGAGGGGACTGTTAACGTGTTATCTCCTATAAGGGCGAGGGTTGATAATTAAGAATCTCCCTTGAGAGACTGTTCTTTCTTATAGCCCTCCCTTGATGGTCGATGACTCGTAGAGGAGGGGTTGGGGAGGGTGAATTGTCATGGATTATGGCAGAAAGATACATGAAAAAAATACATGAAATCTACAGGAGACTTTATCGTGCCTTTGGCCCTCAGCACTGGTGGCCTGGGGAGTCGCCCTTTGAGATTGCTGTTGGCGCCATCCTCACACAGAACACAAACTGGGGAAATGTCGAAAAAGCAATAGAGAATTTAAAAAGGGAGAAAGCCCTGAACGCAAAGAGTATCCATGGAATTAGGGTAGACAAGCTTGCATCATTGATTAAACCAGCAGGCTATTTCAATGTAAAGGCAAAACGACTCAAGGCATTTATAGATTTTCTGATGAATGAATACCATGGGAGCATGGAGAGGATAAAATGTGAGGAGATGGAAACCTTAAGGATGAAACTGCTTGACGTTCACGGTATCGGCCCTGAGACAGCTGACTCTATTCTCCTTTATGCTATTGACAAACCTGCTTTTGTCATTGATGCCTATACAAGACGTGTTTTATCAAGACATAACATAATAAGACATGATGATAGTTACAAAAGTATCCAGGATGTATTCCACTCAACTCTCAAAAGAGATGTTAAGCTTTTTAATGAATATCATGCCCTCTTTGTAAGACTCGGAAAAACATACTGCAGGAAGAAACAGAGATGCGAGGAATGCCCTCTGGAGGGTATTTAATATGGAGAGGTTCAGGCTCGTTACCTCTTTTTCTCCCAAAGGTGATCAGCCCAGGGCCATAAAGGAACTTACGAAGGGTCTTGAAAAGGGACTGAAACATCAGGTTCTCCTGGGAGTAACAGGCTCCGGCAAGACCTTCACTATTGCAAATGTGATTGCGAATATCAACAGGCCGACCCTTGTCATCGCCCATAATAAAACCCTTGCTGCCCAGCTTTATGGAGAATTCAAGGAACTCTTCCCGGAGAATGCTGTTGAGTTCTTTGTCAGCTATTATGATTACTACCAGCCTGAGGCATACATACCGACAACAGATACATACATAGAGAAAGACGCACTAATAAATGATGATATAGACAGGTTGAGACATTCTGCGACAAGAGCGGTTCTCGAAAGAAGAGACACGATTGTTGTAGCCTCTGTTTCATGCATCTACGGCATCGGTTCACCGCAGGACTACATGGATATGCATCTGGTGATAGAAGAAGGGATGCGGACTGAGCGTGATGAAATATTGAGGAGACTTGTAGAGATGCAATACAGCCGCTCTGAAACTGAATTCAGAAGAGGTATATTCAGAGTGAGGGGTGACATTGTGGAGGTCTATCCTTCATTCTCGCTGGACAAGGGAATCCGTATAGAATTTTTTGGTAATGACATTGACGCACTCCATGAGTTTGACCCCCTTACAGGCGAGAAAATTCGGAAGATTGAGAAAATTTCCCTTTTTCCGAACAGCCACTGGATAACACCGAGAGAGAGGCTCGATCCCGCATTAAAGAATATAGAAAAAGAGATGGATGAAAGGATTGAGTATCTTTTGAAGAAGGGAAAGACTCTTGAGGCACAGAGGATTGAACAGAGGACAAGATTCGATCTGGAGATGCTCAGGGAATTCGGCTATTGTCATGGCATAGAGAATTATTCGAGACATCTGAGTGGAAGGGCCCCTGGTGAGCCTCCTTATACATTGATAGATTATTTCCCTAAAGACTTTCTGATCGTTATTGATGAATCTCATGCAACGGTACCCCAGATTGGTGGCATGTATGAAGGCGATCGTTCAAGAAAACAGACCCTTCTTGATTATGGATTTAGACTTCCTTCGGCACTGGATAACAGGCCGTTCACTTTCACTGAATTTGAGCACAGGGTAAACCAGGCAATTTATGTCTCTGCAACTCCCGGGCATTATGAACTTGAAAGATCAGGCAGTCAGGTAGTTGAACAGATAATCAGGCCTACCGGTCTTATAGATCCAAAACTTATTGTGCGACCTGTCTCAGGACAGGTGGATGACTTGCTTGGAGAGATAAGGAAACGTGCGGAGAAAGGCGAGAGGGTTCTCGTAACAACGCTTACAAAAAAGATGGCAGAGGATTTAACAGATTACTACGCTGACCTCAGTGTGAGGGCCCGATATCTCCACTCAGACATTAATACTCTTGAACGTATCGAGAT
This sequence comes from Nitrospirota bacterium, assembly GCA_043802315.1. Taxonomy (GTDB): domain Bacteria; phylum Nitrospirota; class Thermodesulfovibrionia; order Thermodesulfovibrionales; family SM23-35; genus DASPRG01. Next base: position 2,490 of record JAZDLE010000016.1, on the reverse strand, counting down.
ACTCCGTGATTTAAGGCTCGGAAACTTTGATGTATTGATTGGGGTAAATCTCTTACGCGAGGGACTTGATCTTCCAGAGGTTTCCCTTGTTGCAATCCTTGATGCTGACAGAGAGGGCTTCCTCCGTTCAGAACGTTCATTGATTCAGACATCAGGCCGTGCAGCAAGAAATATAAACGGTAAGGTAATTCTCTATGCAGATACCATTACGGGCTCAATGCAGAAGGCACTCGAAGAGACGAAGAGGAGGAGAAGGATACAGGAGGAGTATAACAAGAAAATGCATATTACTCCTGAAACGGTGAGGTCCAATATTAAGGATATATTGAGTTCGATATATGAGGCTGATTACTGGACTGTGCCTGCTGCAGCAGAAGAAAGAGCTGAATACGGATATGAAGAGGAAACCCTGAAAGAACTTGAAGCAGAAATGAAAGAGGCCGCAAAGAGGCTTGAATTCGAACGTGCTGCAAAGATAAGGGACAAGATTAAAGAGATAAAACAAAAGATGATCGAGATAGGAATAAAAGAAACAAGCAAGTTGTAATTACCATGGCAGACAAAGTTTTCTCAGGTGAGGAAAAGGCGTGGGAGAGCCTTTTAAGACTTGAACCGGCAGATGTGTGTAAAAGGGCTGGTGTCTTACATGACAGAGAGACGATATCCTATATAGTGAAGTCTTTCGGGTTTGACTTTTCCATCTCACCACAAAAGAGAGAGATCAAGAATCTATCTGAGAAAGGTGAAATCTTTACAAAAAGGCTCGCTTATTTTTTTAACCTTCCAGTCCTGTCCTATCTTATTAATGCAAAAGATATCCCTCTCTCAGGAAGGCTCATGAAGCCAGAAAATGTCAGGGGTGGAGAGTTTTTCTTTCAGGGTTCACACCATCTCCCTCTGGATAAAATTGCTGAAAAATACAAAAATGACAGGAAAGGATTTATCACAAAAGGAAACGAATTCAATGGAAGAATGTTAGCTTATGGAGATGCCTCCTTTGCATTGCTGCCCATGCCACGCATACCGGTAACCCTCATCCTGTGGCTTTCTGACGAAGAGTTCCCTGCAAGGACTGATATACTTTTCGACTCTACGTGTGAGATTCAGCTTCCCCTTGATATCATATGGTCAATCGCCATGATGAGCATTCTGGCATTGCTATGAGCCTTATGCAAAAGTCTATTTTAGTAGCCGCAGGCTTTAGCCTGCGATTCACAGATCTTAAATTAATACATTACGCAAACTTAAGTTTGCGGCTACAATACTAATGTCAAGTCAAGGAATCAAGTGGTCGTAAGACATACTTGAACCCTCGAATCCTCTACGAGTCATGGACTTGAATCCTTGGCCACTTTTTTACGGTATAATCATTCATGAGGAATGTCGGTTTTATTTACGATGATATCTTCCTGAAGCACGGTACACCGGAGTGGCATCCTGAAAGAAAAGAGAGACTCGTACAGATCGTAAGCTCCCTGAAAAAATCAGGACTCTGGGAAAAACTCATTCACATTAAACCACGCAAGGCAACCCATGATGATATCGCTCTTGTTCACACCCTCGACTATATCAAAAGGATTGAACATTTCGGAACCGGACACTTAGACCCTGACACCTTTATGTCAGAAGACAGCCTTGAAGCGGCATTATATGCTGCAGGTTCCGTGATAGAGGCTGTTGAAAGATGCAAAAAGGGAGAGATAGAAAGGGCATTCTGTGCTGTAAGGCCCCCGGGGCACCATGCAGAATCAAACAGGGCAATGGGTTTCTGCATATTCAATAATGTCGCAATAGGTGCAAGGCATGCCCAGAAGATAGGATACAAAAAGGTTTTTATTATTGATTTCGATGTCCATCACGGAAACGGTACCCAGCACATATTTGAAACTGACAATACCGTCTTTTACTTCAGCACCCATCAATATCCTCATTATCCAGGCACAGGAGGGGAGTCAGAAAAGGGAAGAGGTAAAGGAGAGGAATACACCTATAATGTTCCTATGCATCCAGGGTCAGGGGATAAAGAGTATCTCTCTGTGTATCAGGACACCCTGCCTGGTCTGGTAAAGGTATTCGAACCTGATATAACCTTTGTTTCTGCTGGTTATGACATCCACAAAAATGATCCCCTATCAGACATCAGGATTTCAGATGATGGTATACGGGAGATCGTTCACAGCATCCTCTCATGTTCATCAAATCCCTTTGTTTTCACCCTCGAAGGAGGCTATAACCTATCTGCCCTCGGGGAGTCAGTAAAGATTACTATCGAAGAGATGCTCAAAGATTAAATTTCTCTTGTAAATAGATAAATTATTTCGTAATATTGATTGCTAAAACAGAAAGGTCCGGGGGCCTTAAAATCAATTCCAAGGAGGGGGTCATGGGAAAACTTTTTACTCACTGTAAGAAGATTTCAGTTTTCGTTGTTCTGCTGTCTGTTTCTTTTCTTTTAGCATTCACAGGTGTAAATGTTTATGCTACTGAAGG
>JAZDLE010000015.1:0-16718 GCA_043802315.1 Nitrospirota bacterium | reverse complement strand
TTTTTTGTTACGAATGTTACGATTTTTACTCAGAAGCTCCTCAAAGGGTTGGAGATCTCAGGAAGTGTCTATAATCTTTTTGACAAAAAATACAGAGACCCGGGATCGGGAGAGCACCGACAGGATAGTATTGAACAAGATGGCAGGAGTTTTCGTTGTAAGCTTACGTATACATTTTAGCATGTATAACATGGGCACATGGGCAGTCACTTGTAATAGAAAGATGTATGACAATTGTGAAAAACATTACGAAGGTTTTAAGTCTGTTCGTTATGCTCGTATTATTTATTGCAATTCAGGTCAGAAGTACAGATGCGCAACAACAAAAGCTTGGCGAATATGAGGTCAAGGCAGCTTTTATGTACAACTTTATGAAGTTTATCGAGTGGCCAGATAACGCTTTTCCTGATAACCATGTCACCATGAACCTTTGCATTCTTGGCAAGGATTCATTTGGCAGTACCCTCGACTCTGCTGTCCAGGGAGAGACAATTAACAATAAAAAAATTGTCATAAAACGTCTTAATGATACTCATAGTCTGGAAAAGTGCCATGTTCTGTTTATTAGTGGATCAGAGCAGGAACATCTAACACAGATACTCAAAACTCTTAATGGTTTGAACATCTTGACAGTCGGTGATACAAAAGGTTTTGCACAACAAGGCGTGGTAATAAATTTTTACATAGAAGAGAATAAAGTACGATTTGAAATCAATCAGGATGCAGTAAACCGATCCAGGTTGAAGATTAGCTCAAGGCTTCTGAATCTTGCTAAGATCGTTCACGATGAGAGCAAATGAAGGTTAAACACTTCATTAAAAATTTATCTATCAAGCAAAAATTGATTCTGATTAGCCTCCTTGCATCGGGAGTTGCGTTATTTTTGACAGGGGTAGTTTCAACCGTTGATGAGATGATTGATTTCAAACATTCATTGGCGAACAGCCTTTTAGCCCAGGCAAAGATTATAGGAATGAATAGCACAGCCGCCCTTTCCTTTAATGATCAGAAGGCTGCAGAGGAAATTCTATCAGCATTTAGATCTATTCCAAATATAACGAATGCCGTCATTTATTCAGAAAATGGCAAGGTGTTTGCTAAATACAAAAGATATGATGTGAAGGAAGACTTTTTGCCTCTCTCACCTCGAAAGGATGGGTATAGTTTTGGGATTGACCAGTTTTCAGTTGTTCATCGCATCATTCTCAACAACAAGCCCATCGGCACGCTATACATACAGTCTGATTTGAAGGAATTGTATCAGCACATAAAATGGCATACAGGATTCGCCCTTGTCATTATAGTTGTTTCCCTTTTCCTTGTCTTTCTGTTGTTGTCAAAATTACAACAAATGATCACTAAACCCATAATGGATTTGGTGCACGTAATGAATATCGTTTCAAAGGACAGAGATTATTCTCTACAGGCACCAATTCATAGTAATGATGAGATGGGCTCTCTGACCAAGGGCTTTAATGAGATGTTATCGCATATTCAAGATCGGGATAAGGAACTCAGTCAGTACCGCGAGCTTCTTGAGGAGCTCGTAGAGGAGCGCACAGCCGAATTAAGAACGCTCAATGAACAGTTTCAACAGGAAATCATGGAGCGTAAGCAGGTGGGAGAAAGACTTAAAAAATCTTTCTCTTTGCTTTCTGCAACTCTTGAATCAACCACTGACGGTATTCTTGTGGTAGACAAAGAAGGGAAGATAGCGAGTTTTAATCAAAATTTTGTAAAGATGTTGGGTATTCCTGAGTATTTTGCAGAACTTCGGGATGATGACCAGTCACTGGAATTTGTTTTAAGTCAGTCAAAAGTTCCCAAAAGTTTTCTGAAAAAGGTGAGAGAATTATATGACCAGCCGGATGCGGAGAGTTACGATACCATAGAATTTAAAGACGGGAGAATTTTTGAGCGATATTCAAAGCCCCAGTATATAGGAGAAATAATAGTTGGAAGAGTGTGGAGCTTTCGTGACGTTACCGAGCGCAGGCATGCTGAAGAAGAAATCCGCAAGCTTAATGAAGAACTTGAGCAGCGTGTTCTTCAACGCACTGCACAGCTTGAAGCTGCCAACAAGGAGCTTGAAGCCTTCAGCTATTCTGTTTCCCACGACTTACGTGCACCGGTGCGGGCGATTGACGGATTCTCCAGCATCCTGCTGGAAGATTATGGCGATAAGTATGATGCTGAGGGCAAACGCCTTCTGAATATTATTCGGGGCAACACACAGAAGATGAGTGAACTGATTGATGATCTCCTTGCCCTCTCACGTTTGGGTCGCAAAGAGATTGAGGTATCGGATATTGATATGGATAAACTGCTTAAGGGGTTGTTTGATGGACTCGGGCTTGATACCAATAATGGGAAGGTGCACTTTACCATCAAGCCTCTTCCCTCTGCCCATGGCGATATAGGAATGATTCGCCAGGTTTTTGCTAATCTTCTTCTCAATGCTATCAAGTTCTCGAAACTCAAGGATGAAGCAGTGGTTGACGTTGGCTGATCCCGTGAGGACTCATCGAATGTTTACTATGTTAAAGACAATGGAGTAGGGTTTGATATGCAGTATAAGGATAAATTGTTGGGTGTTTTCCAGCGTCTGCATAGCGGAGAGGAGTTTGAGGGAACGGGCATTGGGCTCGCCATAGTAAAGCGTATCCTTAACCGACATGGTGGAAGGATATGGGCTGAGGGAAAGGTGAATGAAGGGGCAACGTTTTATTTTGCATTACCGTTAAAGGAGGAGAGATAAAAATGGGAACAAATGAAGTTGAGATTCTGTTAGTAGAGGATAATCCAAACGATGCCGAGTTAGCGATACGGGCATTGAAGTCACACAATCTTGCGAACAAGTTAGTTTGGTTAAAGGATGGGGTAGAGGCGCTCGATTTTATTTTTGCACAAGGCCAGTATGCTGATCGGTCGATTGAGGATGTTCCGAAAGTGGTATTACTGGATTTAAAGCTTCCCAGGGTTAACGGATTAGAGGTGTTAGAGAAAGTCAAGGCAGATAAACGGACAAGGACGATTCCGATTGTGGTATTAACATCTTCTTCAGAGGAGCGTGATATTGTGACGAGTTACAATCTTGGGGTCAACAGCTACATCTTAAAGCCCGTTGCCTTCGACAAATTTATCGATGCTGTACAAGAGGTGGGCCTTTACTGGTTGCTCCTGAATAAGCCACCGCACGAGAACAGGCAGTGATTCGGTCATAAAAATGGCTATGGATAAAGAACTGAGAATACTGATACTCGAAGATCAAAACACTGACGCCGAGTTGATGGAGCGAGAATTACGCAAAGGAGGAATATCATTTTCCTCGAAGCGTGTAGAGACAAAAGAAGATTTCCTGAGAGAAATAAAGGCTTTTGTACCTGACATCATCCTCTCAGACTATAAACTGCCCTCCTTCGATGGTTCTTCCGCTCTTGCAATCGCAAGAGAACACTGCCCTGAAATACCGTTCATCTTTGTTTCTGGCACAATCGGAGAAGAGTTAGCAATTGAGACACTCAAGGACGGTGCAACAGACTATGTTCTTAAAGAGAGGCTAACACGTCTTGTGCCAGCAGCGAGCAGAGCATTACGTGAAGCCGAGGAGCGGAGTGCACGCAAACAGGCAGAAGAACAACTGAAGAAAAGGGTGAAAGAGCTTGAAGAATTTTATGACATGGCAGTGAACAGGGAGCTGAGGATGGTTGAACTGAAGGAGGAGATAGAAAGGCTGAGGGAGGAATTAAAAAATATAAAATGCCGTGAAGTCTAAGCTTGTCATTGGTATTATCTTTTCAAAATGGCTTTTTGCTATAGGGTATCTCTTTTATGGCTGTCTTGCGTATCAAGATCAAATATTCAGAAATAGTATCAATTCATCGAAAAGGCATGATATTTTCTTTCATATCCTAATTGCAGGACTGGTATGAGGAATATCACAGAGATTGAGAATATGGGGAAAAAACTCATTGCGAGCCGGAGTGCATTTTTCAATATGCTCAGAGACCTTGATTTTTCTTATAGAGAGCTGAAAAAGCTTTACGAGAGTCTTATCCTTTCGTTCATTAATGCATTAGATGCAAAGAGTCCATGGACTAAGGGCCATTCTGAACGAGTCACAAATTATGCTATAGCAACAGCTAAAGAGATGGGATTAAAAGAGAAAGATATAGAAACCCTTAGGACAGCATCCCTGCTTCACGATATAGGAAAGATTGGAACCTATGAAGTAATTCTTGATAAGCCTGAAAGACTTACCATTGAAGAGTTAGCCCTTGTTAAAATGCACCCTGTAAAGGGTGAGGAGATTCTGAGACCAATAAGCCAGTTAAAGGATATCCTGCCGATAATCAGGTCACACCATGAAAGAATAGATGGGAAAGGTTATCCTGATGGGCTCAAAGATGATGAGATACCCCTTCTGGCAAGAATAATTGCTGTGGCTGATTCCTTTGACTCCATGATGTCAGACAGACCGTATAAACCAAAACTCGGCATAGATGGTGCTCTATCAGAACTGAAAAGGTGCAGTGGAACACAGTTTGACCCGCAAGTTGTTGAAGCATTTTCAAAAGCGGTTATGAAATATGTATTACCTTAGCCCCAGTACATCCTGCATATCATAAAGACCTGCAGGTTTTCCCGAGATCCAGAGTGCTGCCCTGAGGGCACCTCTTGCAAAGGTATCCCTGCTTGATGCCTTATGAGTAATCTCGATCCTTTCACCGAGACCTCCAAATATAACGGTATGCTCTCCTACAATGTCCCCTGCTCGTATCGTTTGTATGCCTATTTCTTTTCTTGTTCTCTCGCCAATAAGCCCCTTTCGTGTATATACTGCGACCTCATCAAGACTTCTTTTTGTAGCATCAGCAATTACCTGTGCCATCTTTAGTGCTGTGCCACTCGGTGCGTCCTTTTTCAATCTGTGATGTGCTTCGATAATCTCTATATCATATTCATCACCTAAAACCCTTGCTACATCATGCAATACCCTTAAAAGGAGATTCACGCCTGTACTCATATTGGATGCCATAATGCAGGGTATGCTTTTTATCGAAGACTCTATCTCTTTCAAATCATCTTTTGAGAATCCTGTTGTTCCAATCACCATTGCCTTACTTTTTTTAGATGTAAGCCTTACGTTTTCCTTAGTCGAGTTCGGAGTAGTAAAGTCAATAATTACATCCACGCTGTCAATAATATCTTCAAGACTGCCTGAAAGTTTTACTCCTATCTCCCCTATTCCAACCACCAATCCAATATCCTTTCCCACCGCTTCATGCCTTTTTTTTTCGAAGGCTCCTACGAGTTTTAATTCGGGATATTCCCTCGAAAGTGCAACGATCCTGCTTCCCATTCTTCCTGCTGCACCTGCAACTGCTATTCTGGCCATAAAAACCTCCTTATGAGCTAAGAGCTAAGAGTTAAGAGTCTAAAGACAGTAGTTGTTCATTCTCTCTGCTCTCTGCTTATCGCTCTTTATCATTTTTTCTATCCTCATTGCCCTCTGCTCTCTGCTCTTTTTCATCTTTTTCCCCTGTAAACCTGTATTCCTCTGACACCCATTTTCCGAGATCAATAAGTTTGCACCTTTCGGAACAGAAAGGTCTCCAGGGATTTTCCTCCCATGTAGTTATTTTCTTACAGATGGGACAGATAATCTTCATGTATGATCCACTATTTTTCAAGTCCCCCTTTTCTAAAGGGGGATGTAGGGGGATTACAAATTCTCATATATCCTTTCGATAACACTCTTGAGATTTTTAAAGACCTTTTATCAAAAAACAATAAAACTTTTTTGATTTTAGTAATCTCCCCTAACCTCTCTTTACAAAAGAGGGGAATATATTTTCATTCAGTTCTTATGCTACTCGTGCATCGGTCAACCTTGATAGCTTTTTCTTCAAGAATTGTCCTGTGTAGGAGTCGGGATTCATGCTGACTTCCTCTGGAGTACCTTCTGCAACAACCCTTCCTCCTTCCTCTCCTCCCTCAGGCCCGAGGTCTATAATGTAATCGGCTGATTTTATCACATCAAGGTTGTGTTCAATAATGATAACCGTATTCCCTAAATCTGTGAGTCTGTTTATAACAGTGAGCAGCTTATGGATGTCAACAGAGTGGAGCCCTGTTGTGGGTTCATCGAGGATGTAGAGAGTGTTGCTTGTTGATTTTTTCCCAAGTTCCTTCGAGAGCCTTACTCTTTGTGCCTCACCCCCTGAAAGTGTTGATGCGGGCTGTCCGAGTTGTACATATCCAAGTCCTACATCTTCGAGAACTTCAAGCCTTTGCCTTATGAGAGGGATAGACGAGAAAAATTGGAGCGCCTCAGATACAGTCATATCAAGCACCTCAGCAATATCTTTACCTTTATATCTGATTTCGAGAGTTTCCTTATTGTATCTTTTCCCTTTGCAGATATCGCAGGGTATATAAACGGGGGGGAGAAAGTGCATTTCTACCTTGATCAGCCCGTCTCCTCGGCACGATTCGCATCTTCCACCTGAGAGATTGAAACTGAATCTTGAAGGGGTGTAGCCCCTTATCTTTGAATCAGCTATCTGTGCGAATAACTCTCTGATAAATGAGAAAACCCCTGTATAGGTTGCTGGGTTAGATCTGGGGGTTTTCCCAAGGGGTGATTGGTCAACACATATCACACGATCTATCTTATCCGTTCCTGTTATTTCTTTATATCGACCAGGAGTTATTGTACTTCCATAGAGTTCCTTCAGGAGTGCTTTGTAGAGTATCTCAAGCACGAGAGTGCTTTTGCCTGAACCCGAAACCCCTGTTACGCATGTGAAGGTTGCGAGGGGTATAGTGACATTAATCTCCTTGAGATTAAATTCCTGAGCACCTATTATTCTGATAAAGTCCTTTGGCTTTCTCCTCATGAAAGGAGTATCTATTGATACCGACCCGCTGAGGTATCTTCCTGTTATTGACTTTTCATTTTTCTCAATCTCTTCGGGTTTCCCTGAGGCTATAATCCAGCCTCCATTAAGCCCTGCACCAGGCCCCATATCCACTACATGATCTGCCCACCGTATTGTCTCCTCGTCATGTTCAACAACAATAATGGTGTTGCCAGCATCCCTTATGAATGAAAGGTTTTCAAGGAGTTTTTTTGTATCCCTTGGGTGCGTGCCGATAGTGGGTTCATCGAGTACGTAGAGAACCCCCGTTAAAGAAGAGCCCAGTTGTGTTGCAAGCCTTATCCTCTGTGACTCTCCACCCGCAAGCGTTAAAGATGACCTGTCAAGGGTGAGATAACCCAGTCCCACCTTACTGAGAAAATTAAGCCTGTCCTTAACTTCCTTAAGGACACGGGATGCAATTGTCTGTTCTCTCTCTGTGAGTTTTAGATTGTTGATAAAAAGCAGTGCATCCCTTACAGGCATCCTTGCAAATTCCCCTATATTTATATTCTGTATTTTGATGTTTAGTGCTTCCCTTCTTAATCTCAGTCCATTACAGAGCCTGCAGATTTTTTGGTTTTCAAGCTCAATTGAGTCCTCTTCGAGATCCTCAAGACCAAGACCTTTGCATCTCGGGCAGGCGCCCTGCTTGCTATTGAAAGAGAAAAACATGGGGTTTATCTCAGGGTAACTGATTCCACATTTCGGGCAGGCCGTGGTTTTAGAAAACAGAATATCCCTGTTTTCGTCAATCAAATTTATTACTACAATATCCGAATAACTAAGGGCTGTCTCGATTGCATCCTTTATCTGTCGCTCAATACCCAGCTTTGTAATAAGCCTGTCTATAACGATCTCTATGGTGTGGCGTTTTTGCTTTTTGAGAACGATGTCTTGAGTCAAATCCATCATCTTGCCATCTATCCTTGCCCTTATAAACCCTTCTCTTCTCATCTGCTGAAGCTCTTTTCTGTATTCGCCTTTTCTGTCCCTGACTATAGGGGATAGGATTTGCAGTCGGCTGCCATGAGGTAAAGACATGACAGATTTAATAATATCCTTAGATTCCTGTTTTGTTATGAGGGAACCGCAGTTATAACAGTATGGTTTACCTATCCTTGTGTAGAGGACACGCATATAGTTGTATATCTCGGTAATGGTTCCGACAGTAGAGCGGGGACTCCTTATTACGGTCTTCTGGTCGATAGCAATAGATGGAGATAATCCCTCAATGTAGTCAACATCAGGTTTTCGAAGTTGTTCAAGGAATTGCCTTGCATAAGCTGAAAGACTTTCAACATAGAGCCTCTGTCCTTCTGCATAGATCGTATCGATAGCAAGGGATGATTTACCCGAACCGGATGGGCCGGTTATTACCGTTATTGCATCTCTGGGTATAGACAGGTCGATATTCTTGAGATTGTGCTCTCGTGCACCCTTGATGGTTATAAAATTCTGCATTTCGGTATCTATCAATATAACCTAAAACAGAGGGGTAAGTTAATAGACCCTTGGGGCTCAATCAAACTGGAGGTGCTTGATAATAGGGTATTTCTTTTTCAAAAGAGATTGTGTAACATATCTCTATGAGAAAAATTATCTTGCTGATGTTTTTACTCCTCTTCCCAGCAGTTTCCTTTTCGCAACCTTCAATACTATTTAATACAGAGAGCCATGACTTTGGGACCATAACCCAAGGCGATAAAATCGAACATACCTTTGATTTTAAAAACAACGGAAATGAAGATCTCGTGATAGAACGACTGGCTACCACCTGAGGATGTGCAGCCGTAGTGGCTAGTTCGAGCCGACTGAAGCCAGGGGAAGAAGGAAAGATTGTTGCAACAATTAAGGGCACAATAGGATTTATCACGAAGACAGTGAAAGTTTTTACCAATGACCCTAAGAAGCCCGTGGTTGCCCTTGTTCTCAAGGCACTCATAAAGACACAGCCAGCTTCTCCGTCACAGCCTATATCTCCACCACAACAACCTTCTTCTTCATCGCAACAACCTTCTTCTCCATCGCAACCTGCTTTTCCACCACAACCTGCTTCTCCATAATTACAACACAGTGAAGAATCGCATTCTCACTTTTTTGTTTATTCTTCGTTATATCCCGCTCATTATTTTCTGTTTGTTCCTTTTCACAGATTCAATGGCCTCGGACCCCTATCAACAAAAACGTCAGGCAATGGTAGACAATGATATAAAGGGAAGGGGTATAAAGGATAAAAAAGTTCTTGAGGTGATGGCAAAGATTCCAAGGCACCTCTTTGTGGATAAGAATCTAAGGGATAAGGCATATGCAGATTATCCGCTACCGATAGGAGAAGGGCAGACAATATCTCAGCCCTATGTTGTTGCTCTTATGACAGAGTCATTACTGTTAAAGCCGACAGACAAGGTGCTTGAGATAGGGACAGGCTCTGGGTATCAGGCAGCAGTACTGGCAGAAATAGTAAAAGAGGTTTATACAATAGAGATAAGGAAATCGCTCGCAGACGTGGCGGCGCAGAGGCTTAAAGACCTTGGTTGCAAGAATGTAAAAGTGAAATATGCTGATGGTTATTTTGGATGGGAAGATTATGCGCCCTTCGATGCAATAATCATAACTGCGGCTGCAAACCATATCCCCCCGCCCTTGATTAAACAACTTAAGGAGGGAGGAAGGCTCATAATCCCTCTTGGAAGCACAGTCTATTATCAGGTACTGACTCTTGCTACAAAGAAAAAGGGTGAACTCGATGTTGTGCAGATGGGTCCTGTAGCCTTTGTGCCGCTGGTTGGAGAAGCACAAAAGACAAAATGAGGTGGTTTGGAACAGTGATAAACATGTTGAAGCCTTACATAAACTGTCATTGCGAGGTCGCTTCGACCGTGGCAATCTTATCAAGAAAGAAGGGATTGCGAAGCTTGTTCCGAACGCAGTGAGGAATCCCGCTTTAGTTTGCTTCGGCTTTGCCTCGCAACTTCACTCGCAATGACAATCATTATCGCTGGATCTGGGTTTTAAAAAACCTCTGCAGAGTTATAAACGCCAATACATATGCTAATGCCCCCAGCCACAGAACCATTTTAAACCCGATGGCCATTGCTAACATAATAGTAAGAATTGGAGAGAGGACTGAAAAGCAACCATTTATAGCCCATGCCCATGGGATCAATGACTTATTTTCCTCAGAGAGGATTTTCAGACCTGTGGGGAAGGGAATGCCCATGAGAAGGCCGAGAGGCATGAGAGTGAAAAATACTGAGATAATCTTGACCGGAATGGAATAGGGAGAGATTATACCGGAGATTGCTGGAAGAAGGATACTGTAAATAATGATAAGAAGTGCAATGACAGTAATTATAGAGGAACTCCTTAAACCTGAAATCCTATGACTCAGGAGACTACCAATACCTGAACTTATAAGGATTGATGTGAGGACGGTAGCAGCCGCATAGGATGGGTTTTCGAGGGGGAGGATAGTCTTCTGGATCAGGGTTATTTCCACAAACATGAATCCAATGCCGAGAAAGGCAAAATAGGGAAGGATTAGTAAAGGGGGGATATTTTTAAGATTTTCTAAAGGGAGCATCATTAAGTTCCTTTTTATTAAACGAGAGCTTCTATTAAGTCCCCCTTTTTTAAAGGGGGAGAGAGGGGGCTTACTGAAAAAAGCCGGGAGAAGCATGAGGAAGAGGCTTAATAAAATAACCTGAATGAAGACAACGGGAAGGATATATCCTTCTTCGATAAAATACTGCCATTTTTCTCCCATGATCGTATAAATCTGTCTGGTATTTCTAAGTTTGAGGTAATAATGAAAGAATGGGTTATCATCACGGACAGGACTTATATCAAAGATATAATCATGCATAAACCTCATACGTGTTTCAGGATTCAGGATTTTTTTGAAGGCAGTGAAATATTCATTTGAGGCTGTTTTGATATAAATGTTTGCTTCCTCTTCTCTGATACCTGGGTAATGTATTACATCGAACCGCCTGCTTTTTGAAAACTCCCTGGTGGCTTCTATCTCTTCTAGAGTGAAAGGCGATTTTTTAACAAGGATGCATATACTTCCCCAGCTTCGAATAGCGACAATATGTTTTTCTACATCTTTTATCCCCAGCTCCTCTATGGCTGAAATAATGGTATTGAGGAGTCTTAACTCTATTCTGGGGGGAGGTAATATAAAGAGGTTTATGCTCAAAAGCCCTGCTGGTTTCAGATGACTTAGATATTCCCTGAAGGCCTCAACAGTAAACCTGTAGTCTTCTGATATCCCAAAGGAGCCAGAGGGTGATGAACCCATTAATGAAATATCGATAATATCGAATTGCCTGTAATCTGACTTGAGCCATGACCTTCCAAGCCCTGACCATATATTGTCTCTGTAAATGTTGCCAGAGAAGTCCTTGAATTCATCTCTAATGATCTTTATCAAGAGAGGGGTAGACTCTATCTTATAAAGGTTTTTTGAGCCGTAAAGGGTTGCAACAAGAACCTGGAGGCCTCCCTTTGGGTCAAGGATCAGTACGTCATCCTTTCTGCGCATTTTATCTGAAAATCCTATTCTTTCTTTTTGTAATCCCCCTCTGTCCCCCTTTAGTAAAGGGGGATGTAGGGGGATTTTGGGGGGATTACTTATTTCATAGGGGAGTGCAGCGGGCAGGTATATAAGAAATCTTAAAGGGTCCGCAGGTGCAACAGAGTTTCCCTTATGGAAAGCTGTTATAGCGTTGATTTCGCTACCGTCTATTGAAAATCCTATCTGTTCGGGGAGTGTATCGAGATATCTAAAGCTCAGACCAGGCGCAAAACGCACTGCGTGGCTTTTAAAAGTATCTATCATTGAAAAAGGACTGAAATAAGTCTTGAGATGTTTTGCACCAGGATATTTCAGGGCTACCTGAAGCCCCTTATATGGAGACATCCTGAGGTTAATAAATGCTGGTTGAAACAACAAGGTAGAAAAGATAAGGGAGATCAATACCAGAGGAACTACCTTCAGCCTTTTCCCGCTGATAATGAATGACGCTATGAGTGCGACTGAAGAGAGGATAAAAACAGCCTTATCAGGCCCTGTGATTGACATAAGATAGAGGATTCCTATTGAACCTGTACCTGCACCGAGAAGGTCTGCGCCGTAAATAATACCCGATTTGTCGCCTATAGTGGAGAATGCTGTGGCAATGATCAATCCTGTAAAGAAAAATGGTACAGAGAGTGTTATGTAATAAAGGCCGATATAAAGCAACTGTATTTTTTCCCATGGGAGCCTCATAGGGTCGAAGGGGATCTGGTTAGAGAGGATATAACTCATAGATATTCCAACACCGAGTAGAAGACTATAGACACCAATGTTTGAAAGGTGTCTGAGTTTTGGATACAGAGACAGGGCTGTACCACTTGCACCGATTCCAAGCATGGCAATACTTATGATCATGAAGGCAAAGTGATACCAAAGAGAGACAGAGAATATCCTCATAAGAGTTATCTCATAGGCAAGACTCGATAGGGAGCACAGGAATATCACAAAGAATATCTTTGGGTCTCTCTGCATGATTTAAAACTAATCCAAAATAGTAGTCGTAACCTTTAGGTTGCGTGATTTTATGAATACTTGTATGGTACAGACCAAATTAACAACTATACTCCAACTCATTGAGTCTATTTCTTGACATCCCCTTGTTCTACATGCAGTCTATACTATGGAGTATACATGGGTATTGCTTTCATTAATCGCAGCCTTTACACTGGCAACAAGCGATGCCCTTACCAAGAAGGCTCTCATCTCTTGCAATGAGTATTCCGTTGCGTGGTTAAGGCTCATCTTTTCTCTGCCCCTGTTGCTTGTCATCTTTTTATTTATACCTGTGCCTGAGCTTGATAAGGAATTTTATGTTGCCTTTTTTCTTGCCTTGCCACTGGAGATAGTATCGATAGTTTTATATATAAAGGCTTTGAGGCTTTCGCCGTTAAGCCTTACCCTTCCGTTTCTTGCACTTACGCCTGTATTTCTCATCTTTGTTTCTTATGTCATACTCGGGGAAAAGGTTTCCTTTTGGGGTGCTATAGGCATCCTATTTATTGCAGCAGGAAGCTATGCCCTTCATATTAGCAAAATAAGGGAGGGCATATTTGAACCCCTTCGGGCAATCACAAAAGAGAAAGGCTCTGTTTTGATGATAGGGGTTGCACTGATTTACAGTTTTACCTCATCCCTCGGCAAGATGGCTATTGAGCACTCTTCACCCCTGTTTTTCGGAGTTACCTGCTTTACGGCACTTGCCCTCCTTTTTACCCCGATCGTGTTATATAAAGGCAAAAAAGTTAGGGCAAGAGCTGTTCTGTCAGTTCTTCTGCCAGGAATCTTTTACTCTCTTATGGTTGTATCACATATGATCGCAATAAGTCTTGCAAAAGTGGCTTATGTGATATCCGTAAAAAGGATGAGCGTTATTATTGGAGTTTTTTATGGATATCTCTTTTTCAAGGAAAAAAATATCAGAGAGAGACTTTTCGGTTCACTGCTAATGGTTATTGGTTTTATAATGGTTGTCACAGCAGCTTAAAATTTATAGAATTTAAACAAGTAAATTTAAAATTACTGCCTGCTATGCTTTTCTCTCTCCTATGGTATACAATACGTCATGCTAAGTGTCTTAATCATCTCTGATGAGGCCGAAGAACTTTATTCGTTATTTAAATCAGTCAGATTTACCCTTAAAAAGCAGGATTCAGAACAGAAAGGGATTCTGGGAGAGAGAGAGACTGCTTCTGTCAATCTCGGTAAATATGATATAGCTTTCCTTGATCTCAATACCAGGGGCTGGCAGCAAAGACTCCTGGACTTAAGACAGGGAATGCCTGTAATAGCCTTTTCAAGACCTGATTTAAAAATGGCTGTTGAGGCGATGAAACTCGGTGCATGCGATTTTCTGGAAAAACCCCTTACCAGTGATGTCTTAAGCGAAGTAATCAACAAACATAAAAAGAAGATCCTCAGTCATACCTATGGTTTTGATGAACTGATTGGGAGAAGTAAAATAATGCAAGAGGTTTTTGGTTTGATAAAAAAGGCAGCAGTCAGTGAGAGCAACGTGCTCATCACAGGCGAAAGCGGTACAGGAAAAGAGCTGGTTGCAAGAGCGATCCACCGATGGAGTCCAAGAAAAGACAAGCCGTTTATGACCTTAAATTGCAGTGCCATCCCGGACACCCTTCTTGAATCAGAGCTCTTTGGCTTTGAAAAAGGCTCCTTTACAGGTGCAAATTATACAAAAAAAGGTCTTCTTGAGCTGGCGAACGCTGGAACTGCATTCTTTGATGAGATCGGAGATGTCTCTCCTCTGTTTCAGACCAAAATTTTAAGGGTGATTCAAGAGGGCGAGATTATGAGAATTGGAGGGTCGCATCAAATAAAGGTGGATGTGAGGGTTATTGCTGCTTCCAACAAAGACCTTAAAGCCGCCTGTAAAAAAGACATATTCAGAGAAGACCTTTTCTACCGACTGAATGTGATTAACATCCATATCCCACCGTTACGAGAGAGGATGGAGGACATACCACTCTTAGCAGAACATTTTATTGAAAAACATGCTCACAAAAGAAAAGATATGTTAATAAAGGGTATCAGTGATGATGCTATGAACATCCTTATGGATTACTCATACCCGGGCAATGGAAGGGAGCTTGAAAACATCATTGAGCGTGCAATTTCGTTTACAAACAGCCCTGAAATATTGCCTTCGGATTTACCACCATACTTATTGCGATCCTCCCCTAAGAAAAAAAACCATACACCAAAGTTGAAAGCGGCGCTATCAGATTTTGAGAGAGAATTAATCTGGTCAGCATTGCAGGAATCTCGCGGGAACATATCTAAAGCCGCTGCAACCCTCGGTATCTTCCGTCAGCAACTCCAAAGAAAGATAAGAAACCTTAAAATAGCAACATAAATTTTCACTGCAACTTTTTGGTGCAGTGAAATATTTATTTTATCGCAATATTTTATGGCTTTATTTCTTATGTGCATTAATTAATTGCATATCCCCTTCCTGTCAAATATTTTTCCCTTTAATATCAACTACTTTTAAGTTGGTATGCACATTGCTTTAATGTATCTTTGAACATTCCGGGTTTCTTCATTTCAGGGAGAGGTAAAACAATATTTTCATGTCATGTATTGTTATGTTAAATGGTTAAAAAATTAACGAAGAAGCTCAAAGATGTCGAATTAGAAATCACCTTTGTCGAGCCAAAGGAGTATGATACGGTTAAAGGAGGCGATACAGGAAAAAAAAAAGATAACAAGAGAAAGAAGGTGAGAGCCCCGAAAAAAAAGCGGAAGTCAAGGATGACAAAACATAAAAAATGATTCAATCCAATTATCAGAGAAAGGAGGTTTTAAAATGAGTTTTCCAAGAAAGGTTTATGAGTTTCTCAAGGAAGGCTCCGTTGCCTATGCGAAGTGGGATTATGAGAACTCTATGAGTATCATCAGGAATCGAAAAAAGCTCTTGGTCTTATTCGTCTTACTGCTGCCTATATTGTTCGTGATCATTGCTGAGGCAGCAGATATGATTGGAGGGAAGACCGCATATAGCCCTGCACACTATTCAACCACTGTGTTTATTGTTTCTATAGCCATAGGACTTGGTGCTGGTCTTATTACAGGGTGCATTGGTGCCGGGGGAGGATTTATTATAACTCCCGCCCTGATGGCTGCCGGTGTCAAGGGAATCATGGCAGTTGGCACAGACGTGTTTCACATCTTTGCAAAGGCCATTATGGGAACAACAGTCCATAAGAAACTTGGAAATGTCTCAGTAGCCCTTGCCGTGGTATTCGTCATAGGATCTTCTATTGGTGCAACGGTCGGGGGGTACATCAACAGGGCAGTCTATGATATTGACCCAGCGCTGAGTGACGCCTTTATCAGCCTGGTCTATGCATTCCTGCTCGGATTCCTGGGTGTCTATGCCATGTATGATTATCTCAAATTGAGAAAATCGGGTGCTGTTGTAAGTGCTCATGATGGTGGTGAGCCTGCTAAAGGCCCTGCTACCACGACTGGCGTGGCCCTGAAGTTACAATCAATCAAGATACCGCCTATTGTTGCATTCGATTATGATATTGTTCCGGGTGGGAGAAAGTTGCCTGCGTTTGTCGTCGCTATGGGAGGTTTTATCGTTGGTGTTGCAGCAGCGATTATGGGAGTTGGCGGAGGATTTATTACCTTTCCAATGTTCGTTTACATCTTCGGCATATCGACCATGACGACGGTAGGAACGGATATCCTCCAGATCATCTTTACTGCGGGATATGCATCAATAACACAGTATGCTATTTACGGCTATGTGTTCTATACGCTTGCTATGGGAATGCTTCTTGGTTCGCTTATCGGTATTCAGGTAGGGGCACTCACAACAAAGGTTGTGAGAGGATTAGATATCAGGGGATTCTATGCAATCACTATCCTTGCAGGCTTTGCAAACAGGATAACTGTTCTCCCTAAAAAACTGGGAGAGCTTGGTTATATCAAGGTAGCATCAGGCACGGCAAATGTGATAGAACAAATTGGATTCTGGATTTTCTGGGTCATTATTGCGTTTTTCGGTGTCTGGCTCTTTGCCAAGTTCTTCGGAAACCTTAAAGCATTGAGGGAGGAATAGAGATGGCGATAAAACATAAAGGACACTTTTTTATTGGTCTAAGCCTCTGCATCTCGTTCTTAGTGGTGTTGTTTCTGATATTTTCAAATATCTTTCCGGGTGGGTTAAATGGTCTGGAATATGC
>JAZDLE010000014.1:0-13864 GCA_043802315.1 Nitrospirota bacterium | reverse complement strand
GTATTTTCATGAACTTACCCATATTAATCTGGGATAGCTGTTCAGGTTGGGTAATGCCTTCTTTTAGATATAAAAGGGATGTATATCGAGAATATTTGAAGGCGGCCGAAGTTGCAAATTTAATGGTTTCTGTGAAGATTTTGTCCAGCTTTGTGTCAAACTCGTAAAAAACCTGTTTAGGGTCTGCAACGTCGGGAAATTTTAAATCTTGTTTTTTAAGGTCATCCTCAAAATATCTTGCAATTTCATTTCTGGTTCTTCTTACCATTAAATATTTAAGAATATTTTCCCTTATCTCTTTTGCATTCTCTCTGGTTACCTTAATAAATTCGTCATAGTCTTCAAACCTATCGAGATTTTTCAATTTCTCCTGAAGACGATTAAAAAATTTCTCAAGGTCACGGACTTTGGGATTAGGCAAAGTGCAATTGCGAGCTTTTTGAAATAATTTCAACTGGCTTAAGATATCTTTAGGTGTATTGTTAAGAGGTGTGGCTGAAACCAATATTACTCTTTTACCCCTGCAAATCTGTGCAAGTTTCTCATAACTGATATTTGTCTCAGTACGGAAACGATGTGCCTCATCAATAAAAACATTCTTATATCTGTCTGTGCCTTCTTTGATAATATCATCCAGCTTTCCGATCGACCTGAAATAGGTTCCTCTAACGCCGAAACCACGGAATATATTCGTCCATGAACCGGGGTTTTTCTCATCCAAAAGTGCAGGTGGGGCTATCACCAGATGTCTGCCATTTAGTTGTTGTGCCAAAAGTGCGGAGATATAGGTCTTACCTAAACCAACGACATCTGCCAAAAATACCCCGCCGTATTCCTCAAGCTTTGACTTGGCATCTACAACTGCTTCTTTCTGATACTGATATTCGACAAAGTTCTCGGGCAAGTATGTAGACGATATTTCGTCCGGGGTTCTACTTATCTTTTCTCCAAAATATTCGTACAGGAATTTCAGGTAGAGTTCATACGGCGTAATACTATTATTGAGCCATGTCCTTGTGTTAATCGTTTCAACATAATCTTCTGAAACAGGAACGGACTTTCTCCAGAGTTCGTTGAATTTCTCTAAGGCAAAATCATAATCAGATCTGTTTTTGAGCTCGACATTGAACTCCAGATTATCTATTAGACCAGCTTCTGTAAAATTACTTGAACCAGTAATAACCCTACCCACGTCTCTATCTCCTTCTCCAAAGGTCATTATATAAACCTTTGAATGAATGGAAGCATGCGGGTATACCCTAATCTCCAATTTGTCCGATTTTATCCATTCGATGAACTTCTCTACGCCATCTTGGACCTCCTGCTTGTCTGGAGCGGTTTCCATTTCGGAGATTACGTTTCCTTTAAAATCATCTTTCGCTTCGCTGTGAGACAGGCGTAATGATAGCTGTTTTTCCTGTTCGGCTTTTTGTATCAGCTCATATGCATATCTATTAAGGCTGATACCGACAAGAATTCTAATTTTTTCCGTTTTCTCAAGGGACTCATAAAGTTTAAAAAAACCACTCGTTTTGAAAAAGCCCACAAGCACATCGAAGAAGCGGGTATTTTGTTCGATGGTTACTTTGAATCTATCAAGAAGGGTCTGGTCTGATTCGTTAGTAAAAAAGGTCAGATCTGTAATTATTGGTTTGTGTTTTATAACATGCTTTTCAGGCATACAGTAAGGTATCAGGATTCTTAACAATTTTTCAAGGATTTAGCGGTTTACTTCAACCAAATTCCTTAGAGGACGGATAAGACAATGTCTGATACGCTGCGGCAGAAAGAACGAGTTATAATCACCCCCACCCCCACCCTCACCCTCCCCCATCAATGGGGAGGGATTATAGGAAACCTATAGCAAGATTATCGGGAAGAACAAGTTTAAGAGAGTCAAAGACTGGTATAATTTCAAAAGTGAGGTAAACAATGAAAACCTTCGAGGAAATGTTGACTTAACTCCTCAATTTCTTAACCTCTAATCTCAAAACCTTTCTCGTTTCATCCGTCACCTTAAACCTCTCGTCTCCTCGATATCCCACTACCCAAACGATATCCTCTCCAGATACGATTAAGGGGATTGCATCACGCTCATCCCTTGGTACTTTCTCATCAACAAAAAAGTCCTGAAGTTTTTTCTTCTTACCAAAACCGAGGGGATAAAAAAAGTCACCCTTTTTTCTTGGTCTGACAACGAGAGGGAAGACCAATCTCGCTGCACCAAAGAGAGCTAATGTCTTAAAGTCAGCATGTACCTTTACGGCTTGACCCGGCTCACCGGAATCGGAGGGTTCGACTAAAGAAGCCTTTATAAGAACCCCTGCTTCTTTGAGAACCATCTCTCCAGGAACTTCGAGGGTATACGTATCTAATTTGACAGGAGGCTCTGATGTAAGGATAAGGGTCGAATAGTCCTTTATAGCTCTTATACCATGAGGGAGGTAGAGCCTGTCGCCTGTTTTACTCTTTTTGATGAGCTTAATGATATCTTCGATATGAATAAAGTTTATTCCACGAAGACCCCTTGTCTCATCTATTGCCTTCCTTAAAGTCCTCCGCAAAATTACCCTTTCCATAACCTCCAGGGGGCTAAGAAAAAGCTCAATGCGAGCATTGGTTTTTCTGCTCATGAGCCTCATTAATGTCTTTGTGACAAGAATCTCGAAATATCTCTCTTCTTCTCTCAGAATTGCTGCAGTCCGTGAAAGAGTATCTATGATGTTTGGATTAACTTCTTTTATCATTGGCACGAGAGAAAGCCTTATTTTATTACGGAGATAATCCTCTCTCAGATTAGATGAATCAACGATAAAGTCAACCTTCTCCTCCTGGAGATACCTCTCAATCTCCTGTTTTTCGATCTCGATGAGAGGTCTTATGAACTTCCCCCTGACCGGTGGGATCCCGGAAAGTCCGGTGGGGCCTGATCCCCTCAAGAGACGCATAAGGAGCGTTTCTGCCTGATCATCAGCCGTATGCCCCAAAGCTACTTTTTGTGCATTGATCTCAAGAGCCGTTTCTTCGAAAACCTGGTAACGGAGTTCCCTTGCAGCTTCCTGCCTGTTAATCCCTTTTTCTTGAGCATAGTTTTTCACATCTATGAATTTTGTCATAAAAGGCAGATCGAGCTTTTCGCATAGGTTCTTACAGAACTCTTTTTCTACAGAAGCTTCCTCTGCTCGTAGACCGTGGTCAATATATAGAGCATATATATCCAGCTTGAACTCGTCCTTAAGGTTCTTCAATACATGAAGTAGACACACTGAATCTGGTCCACCCGATAGAGCAACTAAGACCCTCTCTTTACCAGAGAGCATAGAGTGTTTCTCAATTATTTCTTTTGCTTGTATAAAGAGTTCCTTCAAGTTTGTCTATGGCTGCCTATAGGTCTTACTGATCCTTATTTTGAATAGATGAGAAAAAGAGAGTATAAATATCCTTATTTACTTTTAAATAATGTCCTTACTTCGTGCATAAACTCATGTATGTCTTTGAACTGTCTGTAGACAGAGGCAAACCTGACGTAGGCAACTTTATCAAGCTCCTTCAAGGCTGACATCACCTCTTCGCCAATCCATGTGCTTTTAATTTCCTTTACCCCAAGACCTACGAGTTTCTTTTCTATTGAGTCTGTAATACCATCAAGAGTCTCTGTGCCTATTGGCCTTTTCTCACATGCCTTTTTCAGGCCTGTTAGTACTTTCAGTCTATCGAAGGGTTCCCGCCTGCCATCTTTTTTCACTACCACGGGTATAATATCTTCTACGCGTTCGTAGGATGTGAAGCGTTTCCCGCATTTCAGGCACTCACGTCTGCGGCGGATTGCATCGCCCTCTTTACTCGTCCTTGAGTCGATAACCTTATCTTCTATGCTTCCGCAAAAAGGGCACTTCACTGAAAACTCTTTGTGGCTGTTAGGAAAGCTCTCTGAGCACTCACCTCGTTGCTCTTTGCTCTTCGTAGAGAGGAAAACTATCGCAAAGAACCTTGACCCGCTTTGCGAGGTTTCTGATTACTTCGATATCATTTCTACTTTGGATGACTGACGATATTATGTCTGCTATCTCTGTCATCTCCGCCTCACTCAGCCCCCTCGTTGTAACGCAGGGTGTACCAAGCCGTATTCCGCTTGTTATTGTGGGGGGTCTTTCATCATAGGGCACTACATTTTTGTTCACTGTTATTCCTGCTCTTCCGAGTGCCTCTTCTGCATCCTTTCCTGTAATTCCCTTATTTGTTAGGTCAACAAGCATCATATGGTTGTCCGTTCCTCCTGAGACAATCTTGAAACCCCTGTTTATCAAGTCCTCTGAAAGTCTTTTTGCGTTCTTAATGACCATTACCTGGTGGTCTTTAAATTCCTGGCTCATTGCCTCTTTCAGAGCAACTGCTTTTGCTGCAATGACGTGGACGAGAGGGCCTCCCTGTATCCCCGGGAATACCATTTTGTCAACTGCCTTTGCGTATTTTCCCTTGCACATGATCATTCCCCCCCGTGGCCCTTTGAGGGTCTTATGAGTTGTTGTTGTTACAAAATCAGCATATGTCACAGGGGAAGGATGGAGACCGACAGCAACAAGTCCTGCTATGTGGGCTATGTCTGCCATAAAATATGCCCCGACTTCCTTTGCAATTTCAGAAAATATCTTGAAATCGATAATCCTCGAATATGAGCTCGCACCCGCAACGATCATCTTTGGGTTATGCTCTATGGCTAGACGTCTCACCTCCTCATAGTCTATGTACCCCCTATCTCTGTCAACACCATATGTTTCGATCTGATAAAAAACTCCCGAGAAGTTTACTGCTGCACCGTGGGAAAGATGCCCACCATGACTCAGACTCATGGCCAGTATGGTATCCCCTGGCTTAAGCATAGAGAAATAGACAGCCATATTAGCCTGGGTACCAGAGTGGGGCTGGACATTGACATGCTCTGCGCCGAATAGTTCTTTTGCCCTCTCGATTGCGAGATTTTCAACGACATCGGCATATTCACAGCCGCCATAGTATCTTTTCCCTGGGTATCCTTCTGCATATTTATTCGTAAAGATCGAACCCTGAACTTCAAGGATGGAAGGGCTCGCATAGTTCTCAGAGGCTATGAGAACAATATTCTCCCTTTCCCTCTCTATCTCTTTCTGGATTGCTCTGAAAACCTCTGGATCAGTGAGTTCAAGATTTTCAAAATTCATGTTTTGTTAAACGTTCCTCTATCCGGGTAATCTTTTTTAACCTCATGGAGTGCCTTTCCCCCTCAAAGGGAGTCTCCATCCACGTCCTCACAATCGCTTTTGCCAGGTCCTTCCCGACTATCCTCCCACCGAGGACAAGGATATTAGCATCATTATGCCGTCGACTCATCTGAGCGGTGAAGAGATCATTACAGAGAGATGCTCTTACGCGGGGAAATTTATTAGCCACGATGGACATACCTATTCCCGTACCGCAGATGAGTATTCCTCTGTCTATCTTCCCTGAAGAGACTGCCTCAGAGACTTTTTCGCCAAAATCTGGATAATCGACCGATTCTGGGCTATTTGTGCCGTAATCAATACATTCGATGCCAAGACCACGTAAGAGCTGGATAATCTCGTTTTTCAGTTCTAACCCCGCATGGTCGCAGCCTATCCCGATTTTCATGTAAATTATCTATTTTATCCAAGGGATTGTTTGGAAGTCAAGGATTCAAACTACCCTTACAAAAAAATACACCTTCTATCCAGGGAGAAGGATAAGGCCTTGACCGAAACATAACTAACTATTTAAAATGAATATGTTTTTTTAGGGCCCATAGCTCAGTTGGAAGAGCTACCGGCTCATAACCGGTTGGTCCCAGGTTCGAGCCCTGGTGGGCCCACCAATAGCTTTGCTGAGGCAAACGCATAGTTTTAGGTTCGAGGATGAACAGTGGTAAAGGAAAAGAACTTTTTTAACTTATTCCTTTCAACAGGAAACTCAAGAAACTTGCGGGGCAAGTTTTTGAGGTGGATTGTTTGGAACGCCAGCTAAGTCTTCTGATAAACCTCCAGAAATTTGATAGCCTTATTCTCGATAAACAATTAGTCATAAAGGAAATCCCCTCAAAGATTTCTGAGGTAGAATGGCCTCTTAAAAAAGCCCAGGCGGCTCTCGATAAATTGAAACAGGGTTATGAGTCCCTCGAAAAAAAGAAGCGCGATAAGGAGAGGGAACTCGATGATATAAATGAAAAGATCAAAAAACTAAAGGTTCGCTCAACGGATATAAAAACAAACAAAGAATATCAAGCCCATCTGAAGGAGATAGAAACCGCAGAAAAGGAGCTTTACGCCTTAGAGGATGGGATTCTTATTATCATGGAGGATATAGATAACTCTTCAAAACAGATAAAATCAGAGGAAGCAAGACTCAAATCTGAGAAGGATAAAGGAGAGGCATTCAGAGAAAAACTCAAGAGAGAGGTCTCTGAGGCTGAAAAAGAACTTTTAGCCCTCAGGGAAGAAAGGGTAAAAACTGTTGATGTTATTGACAAAGAAATCTATAACCTCTATATGAGCCTGATTGAATCCGGCAAAGGGATAGCCGTAGCAGAAGCAAAAGAAGAAGTCTGTTTGGGATGCAATATGAATATCCCACCCCAGCTTTTTGTAGAAATAAAAAGGAATGAGGAGATCCTCCAGTGTCCACAATGTCATCGTATTCTCTACTACAGAAGCAACTCTTGACTTTAAATACTTAAATACTTATTATAGGCAAATAAAAAAAAATTATAACTTCCTCCTTGCATCCCCTTTTATGGGGCAGGCAGAATGGTTTAAAAGGCAACAAAAATGGGAATGGAAGATCATAAACTGAAAGTATTCTGTACGGTAGCCGAGACGAGAAGTTTTTCAAAAACCTCCGAGATTATTCATCTCACCCAGCCTGCCGTAAGCCTCCAGATTCAAGCCCTCGAGGAGATGTATGAGACAAAGCTCTTTGACAGGTCATCGAGCAAGGTTACTCTTACCCCTGCAGGTGAGGTTCTCTATAAATATGCGAAAGAAATCCTTGCCCTTTATGCCTCGGCAGAAAAGGTTATTGGAGAAATGACAGGCCTTGTGAAAGGAACTATAACCATCGGTGCTGGCTCTACCATAGGTAATTATCTCCTACCAAGTGTCATTTCAGATTTCAGAAAGACCCATCCCAAGATTAAGGTCCATCTCTTTGTCGCAAATATGCAGAGGGTAATTGAGTTGCTTAATGCGGGCAACATTAACCTCGGTCTTGTAGAGGGCGACGTTAAAAGACAGAAAATCGTTGTTGAAAAACTGCTCTCTGATGAACTTTTGTTGATTGTTCCCGTCCACCATCAATGGGCTAAGAGAAAAGAGGTCTCCATTGCCGAACTTATAGAGGAGCCCTTTATCCTCAGAGAAGCTGGTTCCGGCACAAGGCAGACAATAGAAAAGTTCCTTGCCAGACATGGCCTTACGCCACAGGGTATGAAGGTGTCTATGGTCCTCGGAAGCACAGAGGCCATAAAAGATGCGGTGGAGAATGGATTGGGCGTATCAATAATCTCACGCTGGGCGGCAAGGAAGGAATGCAAGTATGGAACTCTCAACATGCTCAGTTTCAAAGAGGAGAAGATAGTTCGAAATTTCTCTCTTATTACTTACAAAAATACTGTCTCATCCCATGCTTCTGAGGAATTCCTGACATACCTGAAGTCATACCCCTTCGATAAATTACTCACTTAAAAGCAGTGAAGAGAGAAGAATAAACAGTTTTTAAATACTAATATCTAAACACTAATCACTTGCCACTATTTCTGTAGACCCTGTAATCAATATCTTGAAATATCCTGTCTTTGTCTTCAATCTCTCTAAGCCATCTTTCCGGGATATGCTCTGAGATAATTGATTGATAGAGGCTGTTAAACCTGCTTGTATGCTCTGCAAAACGCTTTTTCGCATACTCTGTCGCAGTGCCGGAATCCATCATAAATGCCCAGTCACTTTGCTGTAACAGGAGGATCTCCCTCACAGCTTGATTAAGTGCACGCTGAAGAATGCCGTTTGTTTTATGAAATCTTTCGGCAAGATAGATCATGCGTTCCGTCGTCTTATGGAGATGAGGGTAGATATAATTGTTGGAGTTATTCAGCCAGACCTCATTGTACCCTTTATTACCCCAGCTCGACATGGATGGCTGACAGACCTGTAGACTGGCATGTTGAAAAGGCAGTGAGCTTAAATATTCTGACGGTGTTATTGTCCTGAAATTAACCTGCCTGTGGTGTATTCCTCTTAGAAGAAGATCAAGCCAATCTGGACCTTCAAACCACCAGTGGCCAAAAAGCTCAGCATCGTACATTGCAGTGACTATAGGCTTAAGGGGAACATGTTGACCTTTAAAGGTTTCTGAGAGAAAATCTATTTGAAGCTCTCTATTGTATATAAAATTGCGTGCATGTTCTTCAGCCTTTCTCCTTGCATGCTCCCTGATATATGGTTCTTTTTTGTCTGTTTTTCCTGTTATCCTGTAATATTTCAGACCCGTATGCGTTCTTATTCCATCTGGATGAATATAGGGTCTTATATAGTCGAGATCAAGGTCAAACCCTATATCCCTATAAAAGTCTCTGTAATTAAAATCTCCTGGATACCCCTCGGTAGATGACCAGACCTGTTTAGAAGTTTCCACGTCTCTGCCAAAGGCAACAATACCAGAAGGACAAAATACGGGTGCATAAACGCCGTATCGCGGCAATGGTCTCCCATGGATTATCCCGTGGGTATCAAGGAAGAAGAATTTTATGCCTTCCTCGTTTAGGTATCTTTCAATGCCCGCTGCATAACCACACTCAGGTAGCCATATCCCACTGGGAAATTTTTGAAAATTCTTTTTAAAATGTTCTTTCGCTACTTTTATTTGTGCCCTTATCGCCTGGGGATACATTGACAAGTTAGGGAGAAAGGCATGAGTTGCAGCAGATGTTATAACCTCCACCTTACCCGTATCTTGTAATGCCCTAAAGGCTGCTGTAAGGTCTTTCCTGTAAACTTCTTCAAATAAATACTGGATCTTTCGGAATCTTTGAAGATACATCCTGACAATTGGTCCGAAATGGATATCTCCTTTTGTTCTGTAACTTTCCTTTTCTGATAATTCTATAAGGTTTTCGATATGCCTCTTATATCTTTCTCTGAGAAGATGGTCATTGAACATTTCAACAAGGGGCGGGCTCAGTGATAAGGTTATCCTGAAATCAATGCCATCGTTAATAAGTCTTTCAAAGATATCGAGGAGCGGGACATATGTTTCAGTGATTGCTTCATAAAGCCAGTTTTCCTCAAGGAAATAATCGTATTCAGGATGACGAATATAAGGTAGATGGGCATGAAGAACGATACAAAGATACCCTTTATGCATACTAAAACACCGTTTAACCTGTAATCAACAAACGCATTCCCTTACAAATTAACCACGCAAGGATGGCACATACTGGCAAGGTAAATACCCATGCGAGAACAATATTTCCTCCAATTCCCCATCTCACTGCCGATAACCTCTTGGAGGCACCTACTCCCATTATGGTAGACGAGATCACGTGGGTTGTTGAAAGGGGAAGGCCAATTCTGGATGCAATTTCTATGACTGTTGCTGCTGATGTTTCTGCTGCAAACCCGTGAATGGGTCTGAGATGAACAAGACGAACTCCGAGGGTCTTTATGATTCTCCATCCCCCGACTGCCGTACCAAGAGCCATAGCCATTGCACACATTGCGATTACCCACAAGGGGATGTGAAACTCAGGAAGTTTATAATAACTCACCAGGGCCATAGTGATAATCCCCATTGTTTTTTGAGCATCATTGCTGCCGTGGCTAAAGGCCATATAGGCTGCTGACAGAATCTGAAGCCTGCCAAAAAGATTAGTGACCAATGTGGGTGTAGATCTCCCGAACAACCATAAGAGCAATACCATTAAGAAGAAGCTCAGTATAAATCCTATGAGAGGAGAAAGGATCAATCCGGTAAGTACCTTGTAAACCCCTTTTTGAATTATAACACCCGTCCCTGCTGTTGCTATTGCAGCACCAACCACACCAGAAAGGATGGCATGGCTTGAGGACGTAGGAATGCCGAGATACCATGTTGTAATGTCCCATATGATTGCAGCCATAAGAGCAGAAATAACCGTGACCTGCGTGATACATGAAGGCTCTACAAGGCCGACCCCCACTGTTTTGGCCACTGCAGTCCCTGATAATGCACCGACCATGTTTAATATTGCTGCCATTGACACAGCTACCTTTGGAGAGAGAACCCTTGTTGATACTGATGTAGCAATTGCGTTTGCTGTGTCGTGAAAGCCGTTTATAAAATCAAAAATGAGGGCAAGGACTATAACACAGAGGAGTAAAAAATAACTATCATGCATTTTTGAGGACTATGCCTTCAATTACATTGGCAACATCCTCACACCTGTCAGAGGCATCCTCGATGTGCTCATAGATCTCTTTCCATTTTATAATGAAAATACAGTCTTTTACTTCTTCAAAGAGTTTTCCAAGGGCATCCCTGAAAACCCTATCTATCCTATTTTCGAGTCTGTTTATCTCAATACAATATTCCTGGACGTGGGAGTATTTCTTTTCTTTGAGCTTTTTTATTGCCTTCTGTACAACCTCTGTGGTCATAAGGAGATCCTTTGCCATTTCCATCGCTTCTTTTGTAGGTTCCTTTAACTTAAATATGGAGAGTCTCTCAGTTGCAGCCCAGATAAGGTCTAAGATATCGTCTAAGCGGGATGCAAGGGCATAGAGATCCTCTCTGTCTATGGGTGTAACAAAGGTCTTGTTCAGTTTTTTCATAATCTCATGCGTTAAGATGTCGCCTTCTTGCTCTAATTCATATATCTCTTTCGCCTTGACATCGATATTATCAAAGTTTTCTGACAGCATGAGATTGACAAAAAGTGAGGCTGCCTTTGAGAGGTTCGATGCAGCCATATCGAAGATCTCAAAAAAGTCTATTTCTTTTGGGAATATGCTTAATTTCATATTGTTGCGTAAGAAAACCTTTTAATCATAAAAGAACAGTCGGTCTAAAGTCAAATTAAAGATTGAGAATTGTACCGGAAATAGCGTTTCAAATCCCCCCTCACCCCCCTTTTCTAAAGGGGGGGTGAGGGGGGATTACTTAATTTTCATAAAATACTTTGTAAGCCAAAGGCTCATGAGTGTTGAGCAATATTTTTGCCTCTGAAATACAGCTCTTCTGATCTTATTCCTGGTTCTTTGCTCTGTACTTTTTGCTTTACTCTTTTTGTATTTGTTCTTTCTCTTGTACTCTTCGCTCTATGCTCCTCGCTCTTTGCTATGGTTACTCCTGTATATTTCTGAAGAGATATACTGTTACGATCCCGAATGCCATCGGCACAACCCATGTCGCAACAACTGGCGGTACTACTCCTGCATATCCCAGGGAAAGCATCATGGTATATGCAAACCAGTAGATAGTACTTATCAAGAGCCCAAGGCCTGCAGCAAATAGACCTCCACCAACCTTGCTTCTCATAGAAAGAGATATACCAAGGATAATCATGAAGAGGTTTATGAAAGGGTAAGAGACCTTTGAGTTCATGTCCACAAGGAGTTTCGTGTTCCTGAAACCTGCCCTTTTTAATCTCTCTGTATATCTGTAGAGTTCACCAATACCCATTTCCTCGGGTTTCTTAATTCCTTCACTGAAGAAATCCGGGGATTCGAGATATGGGTAGTCAAGATCTGCTCTGTTGCTTACTTTCCCATTCCTAATATCGTAAATCGTCACGTTTCTTAGTCTCCATATTCCTTGTGAACCTTGTGATTCTGTTGATATCCACTCAGCCTCCTCTGCCTCCAGCCTTTCCCTAAGAGAATCGCTCTCTGAAACGAAAATGCTCACACCCTTTGCAAGTTTCTTCTCAGGGATATACAGTTCGATCCTTGCAGGTGAACCATCTGTAGTTCTCAACCAGAGAGTGCCCTCTTTAAAGGTAAGTTTCTTCTCTTTTTTTGTAAGGGTATTCTTTAATTCCTTTGACCTTTTTGAGAAATCAGGGACAACAGTCTCTCCAATGAGAAAGGCAAATACCGTCACCAATACGCCAGATAGAATGAAAGGGTAAAAGAGACTTTTTAATCTCCCTCCTGTGGCCTTTATAACGACAAGCTCTCTATTACGTGATGCCTGGCTGAATATAAACAGACTGCATATAAGCATGGCAGCAGGCAGAAGGTAAAGGAGATATTTAGGGAAGTTGAAAGAGACATAAAGTAACAGACTTTCCAGAGAAGGCCTGTTCGGCATAAATTCATCTATTTTGTCGATGAGCTCAAGGATACTGAATATCAACGCAAGTCCTGTACTTATGAGGAAAAAAAGCTTGAAGAATTCTCTCAGGTAATGCCTCTGTATTATGAGCATAGTTACTTGTTACTTTCCTTTTTGAAAATCAACAACGCAAATATTCCGAGAATAAGAACGGGTGTCCATGCACCAATATAATGAGGTATCTTACCAGCCCTCGCGAGATTCTCACCATATATCAGAAGCATGTAGTAGACAGTGAATACCCCTAAACCCAGGGCCAAACCACCGAGTCTCCCTGATTTACCCGCTATCAAAGAAAGGGGTGGCCCCAAAAAGAAAAGGACGATACAAAGGAAGGGCAATGATAGCCTCCTGTCGAATTCAAGCTGTAATAATAAGGCATCAGGTACTTTTTCCTGTATCCTTTCCAGCAATTCAGAAGGGGTAAACTCTGCATTTTTCCTGGATGGAAGGTTTGATTCGAGGGTGAGGATTAAGTTGTACCGGTCGAAAAATATTTCCGTTGTGCTATTACCCTTTGCGATGTGAATATAACCATCTGTAAGGTTCAGGTTTGCATCAAAACCCTCTGACATGGAAATCTTCCCCTCCTTAGCCATCATGACCCTTGGTTCACTTTTATTTCTTCCATCATAGATGAAAATTCCTTTAACTGTATCGTCAGATGGCTTCTCCCTGATTATGATAACAACGTCTTTGAATGAGGTATTGTAAGTGCCTTCCTCGATTGACAGGGGGGTTCGGTTTTTAATGATATGTATTATCTCATCTCTAAGCCTGATACTACTTTTCGGCCCAAGATAAAAACTCACGGCCAAGTTTAATAAAAAGCATGAAGCACCGAGTATGAAAACAGGTTTTGAGATCCCTTTAAAGTTCATACCGCTTGTTCTTAAGATCACGAGTTCGTTATCAAGACAGTAGCGTCCATAGGTAAGAAGCGTAGAGAGAAGAAGTGCCATAGGTATGGTGAGTAAGAGTAATTGGGGTTGAATGTAGAGGATGATTGTAGCCATATCTGCCAATGATGCACCGACGCCTGACAGAAACCTGGTCAGCCTGAGGAGCTTTTCCATCATCAAAATAAAATTCAGAAAGATAAGACTGATGATAAAGGCAAAGATTAATTCTTTGAGTATAGACTTATGTATAATTTTCATATTTGATATCTTGCTATTTTAGCATAACCCTCCCTGACCCCTTTTCACCTGTCATTATGAGATATCTTCTTTCTGCCATTGTCTACGACCCATAGGGCGAGCGACTACCGGGAGCGTGGCAATCTCGCCGTTATTAGTGGAACTGATTTGCTTGCTCCAAAATTTTTTGATATTCTGTAATTTTTAACCAGTCAACTCAACATGAGATTCTTACTAAGGAGTTCATAAGTAAAACCACACCCCCTCACCCTTGCCCTCTCCCACCAGGGGAGAGGGAGTAGATTTCCCCTCCCTTGATGGGAGGGGATTGAGGGGAGGGTGTAAAAATATGTGTTCTTACTTATGGTCTT
>JAZDLE010000013.1:0-19762 GCA_043802315.1 Nitrospirota bacterium | reverse complement strand
GAGGGTGGAATATGATAAGCAACCCGTATAATGCTAACATCCAGCTCCAGAATGTTAAAGTCGTAAGGAATGCTACGGAATATACCTTTAGCCAGGCAGTAACAAATAACTGGATAGATAACTCTATATACGTGTGGGAGGGGTCTGTTACAGGATATACCTTTAAGGCATATAATGGCAGCCCGCCAGCTACACTTGAACCCTGGGTAGGATATTTTATATATGTGAAAGATGCCACTCCCACAACGCTAAGGGTATATAAACCATAAAGGGGGACTGAAATGATAAAAATAAAATATATATTACTATTTGTCCTTTTCTCTTTGCTTTATACCTCATACCTTTTACCCTCTAATGCCTATGCATCAGCAGAATGGGAGGTAACCCTGCGGGTTGAGGCAGGAACTGGCCATAACCAATTGGTCATTGGCGCTGATGGTACAGCCACGGATGGCTATGACCCCGTCTGGGAGGTATATGCAAGGTTAGGTGGTGAGATCGAGGCATACTTCCCACATCCTGAATGGAACAATGTTCATCAGGTATTCTGGAGAGATATAAGGGCAAAGTCTCCTGGAGAGACAACAGAGTGGTCATTTGTAGTAGATTCATCTCTCAATAACTATGATTTCACCATCAGATGGGACCTTTCAAGGGTTCCGGAGAACTATACAATCGTTCTTATAGACGATACTACAGCACATGAAATAGATATGCGTTCAACTAACTTTTATAGTTTCCTTTATACAACAGGCGTCAGGTCATTTAGAGTTGCTGTTACCGCACCTCCTGATGTCATACCCCCGGATCCACCAAAGGGTCTCTGGGCAACCACCTTGGGAAATGGCCGTATAGTTACCTTACAATGGTCGTCAAACGCAGAATCTGATATTGCTGGGTACAATGTTTACCGTAGCCTTACAAGTGGCACAGGTTATGAACGATTAACCAAATCCCTTATTAAAAAACTGTATTACAGAGACACTGGATTGAAGAAGGGCAAAACCTACTATTATGTAGTTACTGCAGTCAACACCTCTGGCATGGAGAGCGGGTATTCTAATGAAGTCGCAGTTACTACATTTATAAATAGGGTTCATTAAAGAGAAGAAGATCCATATGCATCTTGCAGAACCGATCTTTATACCCAAGTTTTGGCTCATCGTGGAAGAGTGTGGGCAAGTTATTGATGTTCTCATAATAATTTAGGCAACAATTCATATAGTTGTCATTCCCCGACTTGGAGGCTGTGTCGCAATTATAGCAGAAAAGGGGATGAAAGAAGTTTATTTATATGCTAGAATTCTGTAAGTGTAAAAAGGATAAAAAGGAGACAATAATGGCATATAAATGTGGCAGTCGTGAGCAGATCACCTTATTACCCCAAAGCATAGATGAATATATTGGGGAGGAACATCCAGTCAGAGCATATGACACATTCATAGAAGTGCTGAATCCTCATGAGATCGATTTAGAAATAGATTCTCATAAAGTGGGGAATTCGGCATATGATCCAAAGGCGATGCTCAAACTGGTTGTATACGGGTACTCATATGGGATAAAGGGTTCGCGGAAACTGGAAAGAGCGACACATGAGAATTTAGCATTCATATGGCTTATGGGAGGGTTAAAACCGGATCATAAGACCATATCAGAATTCAGGAAAAATAATAAGAAAGTGCTGAAGTTAGTATTACGGCAATGTGCCAGGATGTGTATGAAATTAGGGCTGATTGAGGGGAATATTCTTTTTATTGACGGCACAAAAATACGGGCAAATGCATCGAGAGGAAAAAACTACACCAAAGAGCAGTATCAAGACAAGTTAAAAGATATAGATATCCGCATAGAGAAACTGCTTGAGGAATGCGACCGTATAGATGAAGAAGAAAAAGAAGATGGATCGCTGGTAAAAATGGAGGAAGAACTTATAGATCAAAGGAAGCTTCGGGAACGAATCAAGGGAATTCTGGCTGAATTTGAAACAAAAGGAGAGTTGAACAAAGATAAAGTAGAACGAACGATTAATCAAACAGATCCGGAGTGCGCATTGATGAGGAGCATTCATGGCTCCCATGCAAGCTATAATGCCCAAACCGTAGTTGATGATAAGAACGGACTCATCATTCATGCCGATGCCGTCAGTGAAACAAAGGATATAAATCAGCTATCAGAGCAGGTTCGGCAAGCAAAAGAAGTTATGGGGAAAAACTGTGAAGTTGTATGTGCTGATGCAGGCTATTCGAATACAAAAGAACTTGAGAAACTGGATGGAGAAAATATAAAAATAGTTGTTCCTTCCCAGCGGCAAGCATTACACCAGCCTGAGAAACCCTTCAGCAAAAGTCAATTTACATATAATGCGGAAGAAGATTGCTATTACTGCCCTGAAGGACATCCTCTTGTTTACTCGACTCAGAAGACCAGCGAAGAACAATTAGTCTATCGGATAAAAGATGCCAACGTATGTCGTCAATGTAAGAATTTCGGCATTTGTACAGATGCGAGACAAGGCCGAAAAATATATCGCCTTGCCAGGGAAGAACTCAAGGAAAAAGTAGAGAGACAGTTCAATGAACCTGAGTCTCAAGAGATATATTCTCGAAGAAAGACCAGAGCAGAACACCCTTTTGGGCACATAAAACATAATCTCGGGATAAGAAACTTCTTGCTTCGTGGCCGAGAGGGGGCGAAAGCAGAAATATCAATTGGGGCTACCTGCTTTAACATTGTACGAATGATCACTTTGCTTGGAGGGGTATTAGAGTTTTGTTTTAAAGTTCAAAGCCATGCGGGCTTAATAGCGATATAGAGGTCTTTGATTATGAAATACATGTTGGTAAAGGGCAACTTTTAGCTCGAATTGCTTAGGGAGTCACTTTGAAAGAAACCTGGATTCCCTGGTCAAGCCAGGGAATGACGTATTTTTTGTGCGTTTTCCATGAACAGACAACTCACACACATAATTGCGACACAGTCTCTTGATCGGGCAATCCAGTCTCTATTTCTCTGGATTCCTGCTTCCGCAGGAATGACATACGGAGTAAAATTATTTCTGAGAAAGGACACTAAGTTATAAAAGATTCCTGCAATGTCATTGCGAGAAGTCCCGAATCCCGAATGCTTTCGGGACGGGACGACGAAGCAATCCCAAGGAAAGAGATTGCCGCGCCCTTCGGGCTCACAATGACAGGAACGTTGAATATTTTGAACCTTTGAACTGTTTAAACTATAATAATTTCCTATCATGCTCTCTTATATAACAAAAAGACTTCTTTTAATGGCCCCTCTTCTCTTTGGAATTACCCTCATTACCTTCACGGTAATCCATCTTACACCCGGCAGTCCTGTTGAGGTCCAGACAGAAATGTCTCTTAAGGCATCAGCCCAGGCGAGGGAAAACCTTAAAAAGCTCTACGGTCTTGATAAGCCATTGCATATCCAATATTTTGACTGGCTGACGAGGTCTGTTAAGTTAGATTTTGGCCGTTCCTTTGTAGATGGCAGAAAGGTCATCCATAAGATCAAAGAGAGAATTCCGATAACCTTAACGATCAATATTCTCTCTTTGATGCTCATATTTATCATTGCAATTCCTATCGGGATACTCTCTGCAACAAAACAATATTCAACCTTTGACAAACTCTCTACGGTATTCGTCTTTATTGGTTTTTCGACCCCTACTTTCTGGCTTGCCCTCCTCCTTATGATACTCTTTGGCGTTAATATGGGCATCCTTCCGATATCAGGTATACAAAGTATAGATGTATCAGAGATGGGCTCCTTCGACAGGCTATGGGACTGGATTAAACACCTCATTTTGCCCGTTGGGGTTTCTGCATTCGGAGGGGTTGCAGGATTGAGCCGCTATAGCCGCTCGAGTATGCTTGAGGTCATAAGGCAGGACTATATCAGAACAGCAATGGCAAAGGGCTTAACCGAACAAAAAGTTGTTTTCAAACATGCCCTTAGGAACGCTCTCATGCCAATCGTCACAATCCTCGGTCTTTCTGTGCCTGGACTTATAGGAGGAGGCGTCATATTTGAGACCATCTTTGCCATTCCTGGCATGGGACAACTCTTTTATTCATCCACTATGTCAAGGGACTATCCTACAATTATGGGAATCCTTGTGACAGGAGCAGTCCTCACCTTATTCGGAAACCTAGTTGCTGATATAGCATATGCCTTTGTTGATCCGAGGGTGAGAGTAAGAAAATAAATGGAACAATTGAAGACACAATGGAAGATGAAAATTAATAATCCCCCTCCATCCCCCTTTATAAAAGGGGGACTTAAAACGGCGTGACTTCATAAAGGTAAGAGAGAAAGGAGTGTAAACTTTGTAAGGATAGAAAAAGATAATCTATCCCCCTCTTTTTTAAAGAGGGGTTAGGGGAGATTACTAAAAACAAATTTAAATGGTTAGAGATATTTTTAGATAGAAATGAGACTTTTACGTGTCATAGGTAAAAGATTCTCAAGGAACAGATTATCTGTTATCGGTGCAGGAACTATACTCCTTTTGATAACAATATCTATACTTGCACCTTTTATAGCACCGTATAACCCAACGGCAATAGACGTCCATAATGTACTTTCACCTCCCAGTAATCAACATCCCCTGGGGACAGATGAACTGGGAAGAGACCTGCTGTCAAGAATAATATGGGGAAGCAGAGTCTCCTTGAAAGTCGGTTTTGTTGCCGTTGGTATTGCCATACTGATAGGCATTATCATAGGAGCATTAGCTGGCTTTTATGGAGGATTGATAGAGGCAGTACTCATGAGATTTGTTGATATCATGCTTGCATTCCCAACATTTTTCCTTATTCTCGCCGTCATATCAATCCTCGAACAGAACATATTCACGATAATGGTTGTGATAGGTCTTACCAGTTGGATGGATGTTGCGAGGCTTGTGAGGGCAGAATTCCTCTCCCTGAAAGAGAAGGATTTTGTAAGTGCCGCCAGGGCTGTTGGTGTGAGTGATAAAAGGCTTATCTTCAAACACATTCTTCCGAATGCCCTTTCACCTGTTTTTGTCGCAGCCACATTTGGCGTGGCCGGAGCGATACTCATTGAATCGGGACTCTCTTTCCTCGGTCTCGGGGTGCAGCCACCGGATCCGAGCTGGGGTAATATCCTTACAGCAGGAAAAGACAACATCGAAGTTGCATGGTGGCTCTCTCTCTATCCAGGTCTTGCAATCTTGATAACAGTCTTAAGCTATAACCTCGTAGGGGAGGGATTGAGAGATGCCCTTGACCCAAGGCTCTGGGAAGCAGAGAGGCATTAATGCAAAATTCATTTCGCTCAGGCAAGACATAGCATTTGAGCGGATTGTCCCGATACCGAATGCCGCTCAAACCCTCATGCCAGTTCATCGGCACAAAGGGGCACGAAAATAATTCACCCTCCCCTCATCCCCTCCCATCAAGGGAGGGGCAAAAAGGAGAAGACCTCTTATCAGTTCCCTCTCCCCTTGTGGGAGAGAGCGAGGGAGAGGGGTACTTTCGGGACAAATGCTATGTGCTGCCTGAGCTATAGAGCTCCATTACTTCATCCCTTGTGATAACCGATTCGACCCCGTACCCTAAGGCCTCTATGGCCTCTTTGCCACCTTCTTGCCTATCAATAAGGACAATCACTTTTACTATCTCAAGACCTGCATCTTTTGCTCTTGTGATTGCATTAATAGTTGATTTGCCTGTAGTTACAACGTCATCAACAATCACAACCCTGTCGTTCTTCTGAACATTTCCCTCGATCCACTGCATTGTACCGTGTGACTTTGGTTCTTTGCGGACTACAAACGCCTCAACGGGCTTCCCCCTTAGATGAGATGTATAGGCCACTGCGCAGGCTATCGGGTCAGCACCGAGGGTAAGTCCTCCAATACCTTTTATGTCCAGATCTTTTATTCGTTCAAATATCAGATTTCCTATGAGATTCATTCCCTCAGGATGAAAGGTTACGGCCTTGCAGTTGAAATAGTAATTGCTCATCCTTCCTGATACAAGTCTAAAAACAGGCTCTTCACTATATTTGAAGGCCTTTTCAAGGATGAGTTCTAACAACCGCTTTTTCAGAAGAGATGACATGATACAAGCCTCCCCTTTGCCTCTCTCAATTGAGGTACAATTTTATCACAGGGCTCGAACCTCTTGGGACACCTCGGATGAAAAGGGCATCCAGAAGGAATATCTATTGGACTCGGTACTTCACCCTGTATTATGCGTAATGGGTAATGCGTAATGCGTGTTGCATGATGCATATAGTCTGATGTGGGAATAACAGGGGCTGATGAGAGAAGCACCTCTGTATATGGATGAAAGGGCTCCCTGAAGAGATCCTCTGTACTCGCATACTCCACAATCTTTCCAAGATACATAACCCCTATGGTATCACTAAAATAATGAACTACTTTAAGGTCGTGGCTTATAAAGAGAAAGGAGAGTTTATATTCTCTTTTTAATTCCTGGAGGAGATTCAATATCTGGGCCTGTATCGAGACATCAAGTGCTGAAAGGGGTTCGTCAGCAACGATTACCCTCGGAGAAACAGCAAGAGCCCTTGCTATACATACTCTCTGCCTCTGCCCTCCGCTTAATGCATGAGGATAACGATACAGCATATCAGGACTGAGATTCACTTTGCTAAGGAGCTCAACTACCTTATCCTTTAACCTATTTCTTTTGACAATCGTATGAATCTTGAGAGGCTCTGAGATTGTGTCCAATATTCTCTTCCTGGGATTCAGTGATGCAAAGGGGTCCTGAAATATGATCTGAACTGATTTCCTGAATGCCTTCATAGTGCCACCATTAAGCCCGAAGATATTCATTCCCTGGAAAAGGACCTCACCAGAAGTAGGTAGTATGAGCCCCAATACAAGCCTTGCAACCGTTGACTTACCGCAACCGCTCTCACCAACAAGGGCGAGGATCTTATCCTCATCAAGAGAAAAGTCAACACCATCTACAGCTTTGACAAGTAAAGGTTTCGTCATTAGCCCCTTTTTAACAGAGAAATATTTCCTGAGAGAGTTTACCTTCAGAATTGCCACCTTATCTCCTCTGACCTAATGCATCTAACCAAATGAGGTGATGAGTTAGTAATCCCCCCCCGCCCCCCTTTAGTAAAGGGGGGTGAGGGGGGATTACCGTGTAGAAAAGGTGGGTTTAAGTTGTCGGTTGTTGCTGGTATTGGCCTTAAATCCGGTTCTTTCTCCCTACATTCAAGTATTACAAACCTGCACCTGTCTGAAAACTTACACCCTGGCGGAAGTTTATAGGGCTCTGGTACAACTCCAGGTATAGGCACCAGGGGAGTCCCTTTTTCTTTTGGGAGAGACTCAAGGAGTCCCATGGTATAGGGGTGTCTCGGGTTGTGAAACAACTCCTTCACATCCACAAGTTCCATCAATCTCCCTGCATACATGATGGCTACTCTCTGGGCATTCTCTGCAATAATGCCGAGGTCATGGGTTATGAGAAGAACTGTCATCTTCATCTCTTCCCTGAGTCTCTGGATAAGCTCAAGTATTTGAGCCTGTATGGTGACATCGAGGGCTGTTGTTGGCTCATCTGCAATAAGCAGGGAAGGTTTGCATGCTATTGCCATAGCTATCATGACCCTCTGCCTCATCCCCCCTGACATCTGGTGTGGATATTCCTTAATCCTTATCTCAGGAGACGGGATTTTAACTGCCTTAAAGAGTTCAATAGTATGAGCTATTGCCTCCTTTTTTGTAACTCTTAGATGGGTTGTAAGAACCTCCGCAACCTGATAACCGACAGTAAGCACCGGGTTAAGTGAGGTCATCGGCTCCTGGAATATCATCGAAAGTTCTTTCCCCCTCAGCTTCCTCATTGATTCTTTGCCAAGGTTAAAGAGATTGCGACCTTTAAAGATAATTTCACCTTCTGCAAAGGCGTTCTGCGGAAGGATTCCCATAATAGATAAAGCGGTCAAGGACTTTCCACATCCA
Source organism: Nitrospirota bacterium (assembly GCA_043802315.1). GTDB lineage: Bacteria > Nitrospirota > Thermodesulfovibrionia > Thermodesulfovibrionales > SM23-35 > DASPRG01. The sequence continues at coordinate 11,769 of JAZDLE010000013.1, read as the reverse complement.
CTCTCTCCAACAAGACCAAAGACTTCGGCCTCCTCAATCTCGAAACTGAGACCGCAGACAACCTTTATTGAGCCTGTTGGTGATTTGAAAGAGACATTGAGATCTCTTATATCAAGGAGGGACACTCTTTAAAACCTCCGCATGGAAAGTCTTTCCTGAGAATATCTGCCTATCTCGTTGTTTGGAGCTATCTTTACCTGAAGAGAATATTCCCTGTAAGCAGCCCTGAGGTCATTTACATTTTCATAACATATTCCGAGATACCCATGAACTTCTGGGTGTTTAGGGATGGCCTCGGCAACAATGGTCAGGTGTTTGAGCGCATCCCTGAATCTTTTCTCTCCCATGTAACTCCTTCCAAGAATAAAATGGGAGCCATAATGCTCTGGAAAAAGCTCAAGACTCATCCCCATATACTGTATGGCCTTGCCAAAGTCCTCCCTGAGAAAATAAACCATTCCGAGACCATAGAGAGAGGGTTGATATTCAGAATCGATAGCGAGGGCTCTGTTAAACATCTCCTCTGCTTCAGAATATTTTTTCTCTTTAACTTTGATATTCCCCCCTAGGCTGAAAAAAGGAGCTTGCCTGTTGTTCAGTTCCATAGCCCTGTTGAGTTTCTCTTTTGTCTCATCAATCTTATTCTTTTTGAATGCCCTTATCGCTTCATCATAAAAGATATACCCCTTGTTTACCTCTCTTATTCCTTTAAGACTCGAATTGAATATCTCCGTCCCTTTGCCATCACCAACAATAATATAAGGCGGAAGCCCCCTGATCATCTCCTCAATCTCTTCCTTTCTTATCTCAGACCTCGGATGAGTCGAGAGTATCTCATCGAGGAACGTTTCCTCCTGCCTTTCCTTTCCCAATCTTTTCATAAACTCATCGATAGCAATATCAAGCTGTCTGTGGGCATTCAATGCCTCTCTTGGATCATATCCAAGTCTTGCCATATACTTCACACCGAGTCCGTCTGCCTGAAGTTCCTGGTTTCTGTCATACTTAAGGAGCATTAGGCTGCTCCCTAAAGCACCGAGCGTTAAGAGGGCATCCCCGCCCTTCTGCCCCTGAAGGAAGATCGATCCAGTGAGGATTCCTGCACTCTGAACCTGGCTGAGAGAAAGCCTCTTTGCCGTATGCCGTGCCATGACATGTCCTGCCTCATGCCCCATAACAGAAACAAACTGGGCTTCATTCTGGAGTTCTACGAGGAGTCCTCTTGTGATAGCAATATAACCAGGAATGGCAAAGGCATTTGGAAGAGAGGTATTCTGTACTGTAAACTTCAGGGGAATATTAGGCCTTTCTGAAACATCCCAAATCCTTTTTGCAAAATTGGTGAGATAACTTTCAAGTTCAGCATCCCTGTATTTACCGCCATATGCCCAGTTCAGGTTGGGAACTTCTTCACTGCCAAGGGCAAATTCCTGCTCTTCACTCACGAGCATGAATTCCTTCTGACCTGTAACAGGATTAATTGCACAGGAAAGAGATAAAGAGACGATGAAAATTATCGAAAACTTTAAAACCAGTAACGAGCAAAAAGTAACAACTTCAGTTTGGAGTTTGGAGTTTGGAGTTTGGAGTTTTATTGCTCTCCGCTCTCTATTTTCTTCCTTTTGACTTTTTGTTGTTTTTAACTCTTTACTCATAACTTGTCACTCGTCACTATTTGCTGAGTACCGTCTTCAATTCAAACCCATAGTCCGCATATTCATCTGCTTTCTTTATTAAAAGCCATTCCTTATCTTTACCCGACATTTTTGCGAGGACAAAAGCCCCTTTGAGTTTTTTGCCATAAAATATGATAGTAAGTCTTCCCCTTTCAAGGTTCCCATCCTTTATCTCAAACCTTCCTTTATCCCATATCGCCACTGTCCCTGCACCGTACATACCCTCGGGTATTACCCCTTCAAAGTTTCCATACTCAAGAGGATGATCTTCAACCATAATGGCGAGACGCTTGTCCTTTGGGTTCATAGATGGTCCTTTTGGAATAGCCCATGACTTTAATACCCACTCCATCTCGAGTCGAAGATCAAAATGGAGCCTCTTTGCATGGTGCTCATGGATAACAAAGAAGGGCTTTGATTTCATCTCATTATAAGGCAAGGCTACTCAGGACAGTATTCTCGCTCCTCACAGACTCCAGTAAAGCACCTTTGTTTTACGGATCGCTCCTCGTAAAACACCCTTGATATCTACCAGCACACCTGCTTCATCCCTATTACGAAGCAACCTGAGATAGGCATCAAGAGGTTTTTCTCGGAAGATCTTATGGGGAACAGCAAGAACAACCGCATCATACACCTTTTTTGCCCTGAATGGATCTCGAACCCCTTTCAGCCCAATCTGTTGAAGCTCAACCTTATCTACCATCGGATCGAAAACCTCAACGTCAATCTCATGATTTTTTATCTCCTGCACGAGTTCCACTACCCGTGAGTTCCGTGCATCGCGCACATTCTCTTTAAAAGTAGCTCCCAGCACAATGACCTTTGCTCCCCGTATCACCCTTCCAGCCTGTATGAGCAGCCTGACAGTCTCACGGGCTACGTAAAGACCCATGGAGTCATTGATCCGTCTACCTGCCAGGATGACCTCGGGGTGATAGCCTATCTCTTCAGCCTTATGAGTCAAATAGTAGGGATCAACAGGAATACAGTGCCCCCCAACTAATCCAGGTTCGAAAGGCAAAAAGTTCCATTTGGTACGGGCTGCATTGAGTACTTCGTAGGTATTTAGCCCAAGTCTATGGAACAAAATGGCCAGCTCGTTCAAAAGAGCGATATTCAGATCACGCTGGACATTTTCAATCACCTTGGCAGTCTCGGCCGTTCTGATGTCAGGAGCCCTGTAAACCCCTGCCTTAACCACCAGACTATAGACTTCTGCCATCGTCTCGGTTGTCTCCTTGTCCTGTCCTGCAACAACTTTCACTATCTTATCGAGAGTATGCTCTTGGTCACCTGGGTTAATCCGTTCAGGAGAGTAGCCTACTTTAAAGTCCAGACCGGCCTTAAGCCCCGATTCACGCTCTAAGATAGGTACGCAGACTTCCTCCGTTGCCCCTGGATAAACAGTAGACTCATAAACGACAATGGGTTTCTGGGTCGAGGTGAATCGTCGCAAATTTCTGCCGACTACCTGGCTGGCTTTGATGAGAGGGCTTAGATCCGGACGTTTGGCCCGGTCTACTGGGGTAGGCACAGCCACAATGATAAAGGTTGCCTTTTGCAAGCGTGAGGGATCATCAGTCAGCTCTAAGTGAGGTGCTCTTAGCTCTTCTTTACGCAGATCACCGTTGCGATCATAGCCGTCTTGAAGCTCACGGATGCGATCCTTTTTTACATCGAAGCCTATGGTCGGGATAACCTTGCCGAAGAAAACAGCCAAAGGCAGCCCTACGTAGCCCAACCCAGCAACCGCTATGCACGATGGAAGAGTTCTCTTCATACCCATCAAATTTTAACCTTCTTTTGTCATGCTTTGTGAGTTAAGAGCCAATCGCTAATCTTTCTCAGAGAAATAGAGTAAATCTCATTTTGCATCCTTACAAAGCACCCTTTCTTAACGATTACCCTTATGATTTTCCATAGTATAACTATATTTAGCCAGAGATTCCAGTTGCCCATATGCCATGCCAATAGTATGAATTTATCCATTGTCCTACAAAACTTTTTGAGCAAGATATTTGCCTAAACATCTACATCAGGCTTATTTTGATAGATCAATATAAAGCTTAATTTTTGATTCAAGAATAGTTATAATAGCAATCATGATTTTTAGGTCCCTGTTAAGGAGGATTTTCTAAATGGACCCTCAGCTCCTTGAAAAGAAATTCTTGATCCTCCAAGAAATTTCTCATTTCATTACAGCAACAAACGATATCAATGCCTTAGCAAATTTTTTACTCGATCGTGCCATAGATTACACCAATGCTGAAAAGGGCTCTCTGATGTTAATCAATGAAAGGGGTGAATTATATATTCTTGCTGCCAGGGGCTTCGACATGCAATTCATTGAGACTTACAGGATCAAATTAGGTGAGGGAATCGCGGGTATGGTTGCCCAAAATCGCACCCCCGTTCTCGTTGAGGATATTGACGGTGATGAACAGTTTAAACGGAAAAAGAGAGATCGTTATAAGACGAAGTCCTTTATTTCATGCCCTCTTATAAGCAGAGATAAGACGCTTGGTGTCATCAATATTAATGACAAGAAAGATGGCACACCTTTTAGAGAGGACGAGTTTAACCTTTTAAAAGTCATCACAGATCAGGCGGCTATCGCCCTCGAAAATGCCTTTCTCATGAATCAATTACGGGGAAAGGCTGCTGAGCTGGAGGAAATAAACAGAAAACTCATTGAAACCGATGTGGATAAGACCGAATTCATCACTCGGATTTCCCACGAACTTCGTTCTCCCCTCAATTCAATCAAAGGAGCTATCTATTACCTGCAACAGTCAGAGAAGCTTAAAAGAAATAAACAAAAAGAGTTCTATGATATTATCTTGACAGAGACGACAGGCCTCACTTCCATCGTTAATAATCTCCTTGATTTTCTCAGACTTGAAAATGAAGCGATAGTTATTAAAAAATCTTTGATCAATCTCGAAAGCATCCTCAAGGAGGTAGCACAAGCAAAAGGACTAAATTCCATACTCACAAAAAAGAACCTGCTGCTTAAAATAAATATCCAAAAAGGTACATTTAACATTGTGGGCGACAAGATAAGGATTTCACAATTATTTATTAATCTTATAGAAGGATTATCATACTACCTTGATAGTGGCGATGCCATAGAGATTAACGTTACAGAAGATGATGTTATAAAGGTAGACTTAACTGCTTCCAAAAAGATCCCGGAGGGAGTTTTGTCATCCTTCTTTGATTCAAAATACATCTTTCATGCGGAGCAGTCAGATGAAAAAATAAAACTCTATCTTGCTAAGAAGGTTGCCGAAACTCACGGGTGGGGCTTTGATGCAAAAAATGTGAATAATAACTTTCTTGTTTCTCTCATTATTCCAAAAAGCGCAAAAGAGAGGTTAGAAGCAGCCGTCGGAATAACGATGGACATGTTTGTAGAGTTTATATCTGAATTAATGGATCTGAATACATGCTCTTTAATGCTCAGTAATGAGCTTACGGGTGAACTCACCATAAAAAGTGCACGGGGACTGAGTGATGAAATAGTAAAACAGACAAGGATTAAGGTTGGCGACCAAATAGCAGGCTATGTAGCAGTTGAGGGGAGCCCTCTTTTAATAGAGGACATAGAAACTGCCCCTCCCTTTAAAAGGAGAAGCATCTCTCAGTACAATACAAAATCCCTCCTTTCTCTGCCTTTGAAGATACAAGACAAGGTGGTCGGAGTTTTGAACCTGAACAACAAAAAAAATGCAGACCCTTTCACGAAGAGAGACCTTTATATAGCCTCAGTCTTTGGCGAAAGAATCTCATATTTTCTTGAAAAACTCTACTCAGGGAACTACAAGGAGGAGGACATAAACCAGACCCTTACCTCCTTTGACAATCTCTTGGATGCTGTGAAGAGCTATCACAAGAAGAAAAGCATCTTTCCTGATTTGGTATTGAGGATTATGGATAAACTCGGGACAGAAGAAGAAGAGAAGAAGAAGGCTCTTTATGCCTCGATGATATACGACCTCGGTCTTGTGCTTATCCATGAAAGCATCCTGCAGAAAAAGGCACTTCTCCCATCTGAAATTCAAGCTCTCAAGACTCATCCTTATAACACAATCGGTTTGCTGAGAACCTTTGAATTTTCAGAGGATCTCAAGAAGGCGATCCTCCACCATCATGAAAGATATGATGGGAAAGGGTATCCAGAAGGATTAAAGGGGACAGAAATCCCTCTCATCTCAAGGGTCCTTTCTGTAGTGGATTCCTACTGTGCAATGATTACAGAGAAACCATATAGAAAGGCTTTTACAAAGGATGAAGCATTATTGGAGATTAAAGCAGGTTCAGGCTCAATCTATGATCCGGAAGTTGTTCAGGTCTTTGAGAAAGTATTTCAGGAGGCCATGGCGTGAAGACAATTGTGCCATGCTTTGGTTTCAATACCGATGTAACGGATAATTTCAAGCCTTGGATAAATATGCTATTATCATACAGATCTCTTTACTCTTGTAATACACTGAGTTCGAGCGATTATAATAACCATATATTTTTGTACTCTGAAGGTATAACAGGATTCTGAAAGAATGGCAAAATACGAGATTGAATCTATAAAAAACATACCGCTTTTTGCTTCTTTAACAGATGAGGAACTACGCCATGTCAGCGATAAATTAGTCGTTAAGCGGTTTCAGAAAAACGAAATCATTCTCCAGGAAGAAGATACAAATGAGTATATGTATATCATTATGAACGGAAAGGTGAAGGTCGTCCAGACAACGGAAGATGGGAAAGAGATACTCCTTGCCATCCACCAATCAGGTGATTTCTTTGGAGAAATGTCCTTGATTGATGGCAAAACATCTCCTGCTACAGTCATAACAACAGAAAATTCTACTGCGGCGATTCTTTCCAAAAAGGATTTTTATTCATTAATGGAAACTCAGAAAAAGGTACTCGACAATTTATTGTTGATATTGTGTTCTCGACACCGCGAGTCCTGGGAAAAGATTCAGATGCTCAATTACAAAAATGCCTCTCACAGAATCAAAATATTATTCCTCATGCTCTCTGATAAATACGGTGAGAAGACTGCTGAGGGAGTAACATTAAATATTAAGCTCACCCACCAGGAAATGGCAGAGATGACAGGGATGACGCGTGAAACGGTAACGAGGGTTATTGACAGATGGCAGAGAGAGGGAGGAATAAATGTCCTTAAGAATAAATTTATACACCTGAGTGCTAACTTTCTCACAGAGGGGTTTAAACCTCTCTATTGATTTTATGAAGATGATCTTATGAGGAGTAAGTAATGAACATGGCCATTTTGATTGACAGCTTATAGTTATTTTATATATGTGACTAAAAGCTGGGCCCTCGTGTAAATACCCTCATTGAAATAATTTTTGAGATGTAAGTCTGGTAAAATGAGATTTACCATATTCTCCAAATTGGTTGCTTGTTATCTTACGATATTTATTTTGCTAATTATCGTAAGCATTTATGTCACTGTGCAGTTGCAGAAATTAGAAGATGCAACTGACTCAATCCTCAATATCGATAATCGCATGTTAAATTACAATAAAAAGCTCACAGACGCTTTACTGTCGCAGGTACAATACGAGAAGAAATTTCTCATCATGAAGGACAATGATTTTTATAACCGTTTTGTTACAGCTGAAAATGATTTTGACCAGTATTTCAGGGAACTAATATCCATTTCAGACTCCCCTCAGGCCAAGAGTTTGCTGAGTAAGGTAGAGCAGGCTCATCAGCACTACCAAGATCTCTTCTATGGAGAGGTAGAATCTTTGAGTTCGCGTCAACGCTACCCCAAAGACTTGTATACACAGGAAAAAGAAAAAGTGATAAATGAGATAATTGAGGATATGAAAGAATTAAGGACTCATGGTGAGAATAATACCTATGAGAAGATTAAAAAGCTGGGTGAGGCTGGTGCCAATGCACGCACGGTAGTTTTAGTTATGACTGTATTATCTCTCATTTTCGGAATCACGATCTCAATCCTTATAACAAGGAGCATTACAAAACCCCTTGCTGTTTTAAGGGAAAAAACCAGACAGATTGCGAGAGGCAATTATGAAAGCACCTTGAGTCTGTCATCTCATCCTGAAATAGGTGAGCTCGTGCGGGATTTTAACTTCATGTGCAATAAGCTAAAAGAAACAGACAGAATGAAGTCTGATTTTTTCTCTTTAATGTCACATGAACTCCGCACACCTCTTACTTCCATAAAAGAAGGTACAACCCTCTTGCTCGAGGGTATAGGAGGAGAGACCAATGATAAGCAGAAAAGGCTTTTGCGCATTATAGCAGAGGAGAGTAATCGATTGATTGATTTAGTGAATTCTACTTTAGACCTGTCAAAGATGGAAGCAGGGATGATGACATATAATTTTGTTAAGGCTGATATAACTCCTTTAATAAAGAAGGCTGTAGTTGAGATAGAACCTATTGCAAAGGCAAAGAATATCAAAACAGAATTGAATATCATGAGTGGAAGGCTACCCTTTACAAAAATGGATACCGAAAGGATACTCCAGGTTTTGAGGAATCTCATAGGGAATGCTGTGAAATTCACACCTGAAGGAGGTCAAGTAAAAATATCTGCAGGGCATGCTAATGGCAGCCTCGTGGTTTCTGTGTCAGATAAAGGACCCGGCATACCAAAAGAAGATTTAACCACAATCTTTGATAAATTCAAAAGTGCTAAAAATCATAAGGGAACCGGGTTGGGTCTTACTATTGTTAAGAATATCGTTGCAGCTCATGGAGGGAAAGTTTGGGCAGAAAGCAAGCCAGGACAGGGAAGTACATTTACTTTTGTGTTGCCGGCATAACATTTCTTTTTTTATTCTTATTTGGCTGTGCAACCTTTATAGAAAAGAGACAACTTATTCACAGTCAGAAGCTGCTTGCCATGGGAGATTATGAAGGCGCTCTTGAGGAAAACCAAAAGGTTTTATCCAAATACCCCAACATGCCTCCGGGAGATGAGGCCCTCTTTAATATGGGACTCATCTATGCCCATTATGGAAATCCAAAAAAAAACTATAAAGAAGCCTCCAATTTTTTTTGGAGACTTATAAAAGTGTTCCCCCAAAGTCCCCGGTTTGAAGAAGCAAAAATCTGGACAGGAGTACTCAATTCCATCGAGGAGGCAAAGACGAGAATGGAAAAACTGCGCTCAGTCCCTGAATATCTTCTCCGTAGCCAGAGGATCCTTGCTAAAGGCGATTACGAGGGTGCTCTTAAGGAAAACAAGAAAATTTTATCCGAATATCCCGACATGCCCCCAGGGGATGAGGCCCTCTTTAATATGGGACTGATTCATGCCAACTTAAAAGACTACAAAAAGTCTCTTGATTCATTTAAGAGGCTTATAAGGGACTTCCCCCAAAGTCCCCGGTTTGAAGAAGCAAAAATCTGGACAGGAGTACTCAATTCCATCGAGGAGGCAAAAATGAGAGTAGAAGAGCAGCGATCTGTCCCTGAATATTCTCTCCATGGTCAGAAGCTTCTTGCCAAAGGCGATTACGAAGGTGCTCTTGAGGAAAATCAGAAAATCTTATCCAAATATCCTAACAGGCCCCCGGGGGATGAGGCCCTCTTTAATATGGGACTGATTCATGCCCATTCTGGAAATCCAAAAAAAGACTATCAAAAGTCAATCCTCTTTTTTAGCAAATTAATAGAAGGATATCCCCGAAGTCCTCTTGTTGAGCAGGCAAAAATTTGGATAGGGGTACTTCAGGTAATCGAGAAGTCAAAACAAGTCGATATAGAGATTGAAGAAATGAAGAAAGAACTGTCCAAATAGGAGGGAACATGCCTTCACCGAAAATCCTGGTAGTGGATGACGATAAAAATCTCCTTGAATTACTGAAGATGAGGCTTGAATCGGAAAATTATGAGGCTGTTGCTGTGTGGGGAGAAGAAGATGCGGTAAAAGAAATGAAAAATCAGGTTTTTGATCTTTCGATCATTGATTTGCAATTGCTAAATATCGATGGCATATCGCTGATGGAAAAGTTACATCTCATGAATCCTGAAATGCCTGTTATCATCCTTACTGCCTATGGAAGTATTGAGAGTGCAGTCGAAGCCACGAAAAGAGGAGCCTATAATTATCTTACGAAACCATTTGACCCAAGAGAACTGCTCTTCCAAATTGAAAGCGCTCTTGAGAAACGGAAACTTACTTATGAGATAAAAAGACTTAAAGGACTTTTGGAAGAGCGATATGATTTTAGAAATATTGTGTCAAAGAATGAAAAAATGCAGAACATATTGGGACAAGTGTCTCATGTCGCCGGAACCGACTCAACTATTTTTATCTATGGAGAAAGTGGCACCGGCAAAGAGCTTATTGCGAAAGCAATTCATCTCGCTAGTAAAAGAAAAGATAAACCCTTTGTTGGTATAAACTGTGCGGCTATTCCTGAAACACTGCTTGAAAGTGAACTGTTCGGACATGAAAAAGGGGCATTTACCGGTGCAGTCCGGGATTCAAAGGGTCTCTTTACCCAGGCTCATGAAGGCACCATCTTTTTAGATGAAATCAGCGATATGCCTCTTTCGGTTCAGGCAAAGCTCTTGAGAGTACTCCAGGAGAAACAATTCTATCCCATCGGCAGTGAAAAGCCCGTAGAAGTTAATATAAGAGTTATTGTGGCTACAAATAAGGATCTGGAAGCAGAGATGAAGGAAGGCAGGTTCAGAGAAGACCTCTTTTACAGGATTCATGTAATACCCATCCATCTGCCTCCTTTAAGAGAGCGGAAAGAGGATATACCTCTCTTAGTTGAATATTTTCTAAAAACTTTTAGTCATGAGATGAAAAAAGAAGTAAAAGGCATAGCACCTACAGCAATGCAAAAACTTATGCTCTATGACTGGCCAGGCAATGTGAGAGAATTAAAAAATATAATCGAGTATGCTGTGGCAATGACCCGTCAGGAGGTGATTTCCGAAGATCTTGTTCTTCATTCAGAAAGTATTCCACAAGAATCATTAATGTCCCTCAAGGAGGCAAGAGATACCTTTGAAAAAGGATATGTTATTCGCCTGTTAGAACTTTCCAGAGGCAACGTCAGCAAAGCAGCTACATTAGCTGGTAAATACAGAGCTGATTTTTATAATCTCCTTAAAAAATATAATATCAGGCCTGAAAACTTTAAATAGATTTAATAGATATATATTAAAATGTGTTTACATTTTAATATATGGCATGTATGAAATATCATACATGCTCTATCACCGCCAATGCTTAATATGCCAATATTAATGTATAGTATTCCATACAATTTTTTATCTCATTAAAAATCCATTTTCTTAAATATCCTTTAATATCAGCTACTTATCTAAGTTTTTATTTTTGGCATTGAATTTGTTGTTATAACCCCGTGTTCTTATCAATACGGGAAGGTAGTTTCGTTTTTATTGCTGTTATAGTTGATTCCCTATTAGCCTTTAGCATATCTGATTTTTTAAATGTAAAAAGGAATTTTTGGAGGTAGAACTGAAAAAGTGGACTATTTTTTTACTGTATACGTTATTCATCATAGTCATTTCTTTGAATGCCTCTGTTGCCTTTGCTTCTTATAATGCAACACTTTCCTGGAAAGCTCCTACCACAAATGCTGACGGAACACCCCTTGATGATCTTGCTGGTTATTATGTCTACTATGGTACCCAGTCACAGAATTATGATCATAAAAATAAGGTTGGTAATGTAAAAACATACACGGTTGCTAACCTTGCAGATGGAGATCCCTATTATTGTGCAGTAACTGCTTATGACACATCGGGAAACGAAAGTAAACCTTCCAATGAGGTAAGTATAATTCGCTACACTCTTACCGTCAACAAAAGCGGGACAGGTGAAGGGACTGTTACATCTTCTCCATCAGGAATAAATTGTGGCTCTGATTGTAAAGAAGCATACAAATCAGGCACTGTGGTAACCCTTTCAGCCACAGCGGATACAGGTTCAAACTTTACTGGATGGTCAGGGGGTGGGTGTGAAGGAAATGGACAGTGTGTAGTAACGATAAATGCAACGAAAACTGTGACAGCCAATTTTGCTGCTGTA
>JAZDLE010000012.1:0-5760 GCA_043802315.1 Nitrospirota bacterium | reverse complement strand
CTGTATTTGGGGCAAGAGGAATACAGAACTGGTAATTACTGAATCCCTTCTTCAATTGCCTGACAACTTCTATCATCAAGGGGAGGAGTCTTTTCAGTTCGTGGGGTCTGCTTCCAGGCAAAAGAGAAAGGAGTGGTAGATCTGCTTCGAGACCGAGAGAAACCTTAAAGGAGGTTCGGAGTTCAGGGTCTATAATCCCCCCCTTGCCCCCTTTAGTAAAGGGGGGTGGGGGGGGATTAATTGATTGTAAAACAGTCTCAATCTCCTCGACAATAGGATGTCCGACAAACTCACATGGTACCCCGGCTTTTCTGTATATCTCTGCCTCAAAGGGGAGTACAACAGCCATCCTGTCCACAAGGCCTGCTATCTTTTTGACCCTGCCCTTCCGCCATGCCCATACCTGAGGGCTCACATAATACAGTATCTTTATTCCGAGCGTCTTGGCAAACTCCGCCACCTTTATGTTGAAATCAGGATAATCAATCAGGACAAGGACATGGGGCATGAACTTTCTCATTGCCTCCGTTGTCCTCTTGAATGTTACTTTCAAATCCTTTAATGCAGTAAGTAACTCTGTTAAGCCAAAGGCACCTGATATCCTCGAAATGAGTTCTACACCAGCTTTACTCATCCTATCGCCGCCAACACCAAGGATGTGCACATCAGGGTATTTGCTTTTCAGTGCCTGTGCAAGGAGAGAACCATATAATTCACCGGAACTTTCACCCGCAACTATCATAACCGTATTCATTCACACCACACTTCTAATGATCTCTGCTATCTCCTCTATGACAGATTCTTCCAGTTCAGGGTAGATAGGTAAGGAGAGGACCTCCTGGGATGCCTTCTCAGCAAGAGGGAAATCACCTTCTTTGGATCCCAAAAATCTGAGGGCCTCCTGAAGATGCAATGGTACAGGATAGTAGACTACCGATGAAATCCCTTGTTCCCTCAGTCTTTTCTGTATCTCATTCCTTTTAGGACTCCTGATGGTAAATTGATGGTAGACATGATATACTCCCTTTTTTTCGATTGGACACCTTACTTTCTCTGAAAGGAGTTTAGTATACACTGCTGCCTTCTGTCTTCTCCTTTTGTTGTATTCATCTATATACTTCAGCTTCACCAGGAGGATACCTGCCTGTATCTCATCCAGTCTGCTGTTAAATCCGACCTTTTCATGAATGTACGAACCTTTCGAACCATGGTTTCTTAATTTTCTTACTATTGCAGCTACCTTGGGGTTATGAAGAACTATCATCCCTCCATCTCCGTACCCACCGAGGTTTTTGCTCGGATAAAAACTGAAACATCCTGCATCTCCAAAACTTCCAGCCTTTCTGCCATTCAGTTCAGCACCAAAGGACTGGGCACAATCCTCGATTACCTTCAGGCTATGTTCTCTTGCTATCTTCACTATCTCCTTCATAGCAGCCATATGGCCGAAGAGATGAACAGGCAAAATGGCCTTTGTCTTTTCCGTTATCTTTGCTTCTATCTGATTTACATCTAAATTAAATGTGTCTGGCTCAATATCTACAAAGACAGGTTTCGCACCTGTATAGAGTATCGCCTCAACAGTAGCGAAAAAGGTAAAGGGTGTTGTGATAACTTCGTCTCCCTCCCCGATGCCGAAGCCGTCAAGGGATAGGTGCAGGGCATCTGTGCATGAGGCAACACCTATTGCCTCAGACATCCCAAGATAACCTGCTATCTTCTTCTCGAATTCAGCGACCTTCGGACCGAGTATATACTGGCCTCTTTCGAGGATTTCTGTAATAACATGCAGGACCTCGTCTTTTACCTCCTGAATTTGTCTCTTCAGATCGACCATAGGAACTATCTTTTTCTCCTCAACAACCCTTTTCATTCCTTCTCCTTATCATCTCTGTTATTTCCAGTACAACTTTAAGTGCTTCCCTTCCCTCAAGGGCAGATACTCTCGGTCTCGTTCTGTTTTTCACACAACGAATAAAATCCTCTAATTCCTCTTTGAGTGGTTCCTTATTGTCAGGATTTATGGAATCAACTGACATACCCTCTGTTGTCCAGTAATAGCGCCTTATCTCACAGTTCTGGTAATCAACAGACAGGTAAGAGTCTTTTTGAAAAACCTTAAGCACCCTTTGCTTTTCAGGCGAAATCCGGCTTGCTGTCATAAGGGCTGTGCAGCCATTTTCGAACTCAAGCCATGCCTTAGCAATATCAATCTTATCGGTAAGGACACTTGCTCCCACTGCCTTAATCTCTTTGACAGAGGAGGAAATGAGACTCAGTATAATATCTGCATCATGGATCATGAGGTCAACGGTTACATCAACATCTGTTCCTCTCCCGAGAAAGGGTGAGAGCCTTTCTGACTCGATAAACCTCGGTTCCTTAATCATCTCGGAAGCAGCATTGAGGGCTGAATTATATCTTTCAAGATGGCCTACCTGAAGGATGCATCCCCTCTTTTCTGACTCAAGAACAAGTTCATCAGCTTCTTGTATGTGCCCTGTTATTGGCTTCTCAATAAGAATATCCTTTCCTGCCCTGAGACATTCAAGGGCTATAGGATAATGGGATATTGTAGGTGTCACAATACTCAAGGCGTCAACCTTATAGAGAATTTCTCTGTAATCAGAAAATGCTGCACATCCATATTTCCTTGCAACGGTGTCAGCCCTTTCCTGATCAGTATCAACAATGGCTATGAGCTTCGTGTCTTTTAGCTCAGAATAAATCCTCGCATGATGTTGACCGAGATAGCCAACACCGATAACGCCTACCTTTAAAGACAAAAATCCTCCTCGTGCTCTTAATGTTAACTACAGGATGGAACTGTCTTTGAGCGGCTTTGATCGATACGACCACCTCGGTCTACAACTCGTAGAGAGGTCGATACGACCGAGAATAAGCGAAAAGATTGTTCCACCCTGTCTCCAGTTAATCATATGCATGTTTATTTAACCCATATAATGCAACTGAGAAAATGCAGATGTTGTGAAAAAATTTATTTTTTGATACCTTAACCTACCTTTACTAATAAGACCATAAGTAAGAGCACATATTTTTACACCCTCCCCTCAATCCCCTCCCATCAAGGGAGGGGAAATCTACCCCCTCTCCCCTGGTGGGAGAGGGCAAGGGTGAGGGGGTGTGGTCTTACTTATGAACTCCTTAGTAAATAAATTTTTGTCTGCCTCGGCGGATTCGCAGAGGCGAAAACAATGTCTGCATTATTCAGTTAAAGGAAGTTGCTCACCCTCTTTACCTCTTCAAGCTTTTTCGATGCCCTACCTGAATCAATTGCATCTTCTGCCATGGCAAAGGCTGTCATGAAATCCCCTGCCTTCCCAGAAACCATAAGGGCAGCGGCTGAGTTCATCATGACTATATCTCTCCTCGGTCCTCTCTCGCCATGAAGGATGGAGAGGGTTATCGATGCATTCTCCTCTTTGTTACCACCACGAATAGAATCGCTCTTTCTCCTTTCGATACCAAAATCCTCTGGTGAGATGAAGAAGTTTTCTACCTTACCATCTTTAAATCTCGAAGCCTTTGTCTTAGCAGAAATGCTTATCTCATCAAGACCATCCTTGCCATGGACTACCATTGCATCAACAGCACCGAGGTTTCCAAGAACCTTGGCAAGAGTCTCTGTAAGGCTATCAGTAAAGACCCCAAGCAACTGCCTCTTTGCACCCGCCGGGTTCGTAAGAGGGCCGAGTATATTGAATACCGTCCTCATACCCATCTCCCTTCTCGGTCCTATAGCATACTTCATTGCAGGATGAAAGAGAGGTGCGAAGAGGAATCCAAAACCTGTCTTGAAAAGGCACTCTTCTACCTTCTCAGGAGGAAGGTCTATTTTTATGCCAAGGGCATCGAGGACATCAGCGCTACCAGACTGGCTTGAGACGGAGCGATTTCCATGTTTTGCAACAGGCACACCACATGCAGAGACAACAATCGATGCTGTTGTGGATATATTAAAGGTATAAGACATGTCACCACCCGTGCCACATGTATCGAGAACTCCCTCAGGAGCCTTGATGGTTATCGCCTTCTCCCTCATAATCCGTGCCGCCCCTGTTATCTCCTCGATCGTCTCGCCTTTCATCCTCAAGGCAGTAAGAAATGCCCCGATCTGGGCATCTGTAGCCCTGCCCTCCATTATCTCCTTCATGCACTCCGCCATCTCTGTTTCTGAGAGGTTGATCTTATTGACGAACAAGTTTATTGCTTCTTTAAGCACAGATTTGCCTCCACACTCTTCACCCTCCCCTACACCCCTCCCATCAAGGGTGGGGTTACATCCCCTCTCCCCTTGTGGGAGAGGTTTACCCGCCTCTGGCGGCGCCGAAGGCGACCAGGGGTTGGGTGAGGGGTGTATAAACTTAATTTTGTTCTAGTTTCAAAAAGTTTCTCAATAAGTCTTTTCCGACTTTTGTAAGAATCGACTCTGGATGAAATTGAACGCCTTCTATAATTGCACCCTTATGCCTGACGCCCATTATCTCACCCATATCCGTCCATGCTGTAATTTCGAGACAGATAGGAAGGGTCTCTTTCCTTATCACAAGAGAGTGATACCTCGTTGCCTCGAAGGGATTCGGAAGACCTTCAAATATCGTTTTCCCATCATGCACTATCATTGAGGTCTTTCCATGCATGAGGCGAGGAGCCCTTATGATCTCACCGCCAAAGGCAGCACCTATGGATTGATGACCAAGACATACGCCTAAGATCGGACCCTTTCCAGTAAAATATCGTATCAGCTCAACGGATATCCCAGCTTCTTTTGGAGTGCAGGGGCCAGGTGAGATTACAATCTTCTCAGGCTTCAGTCTTTCGATCTCCTGGATTGTAATCTTATCATTCCTGAAGACCTTTATATCCTCACCAAGCTCTCCGAGGTATTGGACGAGGTTGTAAGTGAAAGAATCGTAATTGTCAATCATCAATAACATAAAAACTAACCTAATCCCTTTTCTGCCATATCAACAGCCCTCATCATACCCATCGCCTTGTTCACGGTTTCAGTATATTCTCTTTTGGGAATCGAGTCAGCCACAATTCCTGCACCTGCTTGAACATAAACCTTGTCACCCTTTATGACAAGCGTTCTTATCGTTATACACATATCCATGTTCCCTGAATAGCTAAAGTATCCTACAGCACCTGCATAGGGGCCTCTCCTTGTTAGCTCAAGCTCTTCTATTATCTCCATTGCCCTCACTTTTGGTGCTCCTGTAACTGTGCCAGCAGGAAAACAGGACATTAACACGTCAAAGGCATCCAGTCCATTTCTTAAATTACCCTCTACATTTGAGACAAGATGCATGACATGGCTGTACCGTTCAACAGTCATCAGTTCTGTTACCCTAACAGAACCTACCTCTGCAACCCTCCCGACATCGTTTCTTCCGAGGTCAACAAGCATGATATGTTCAGCAGTCTCTTTAGGGTCATCCTTGAGTTCTGCCTCAAGGAGTGCATCCTCTTCCTCTGTCTCCCCTCTTCTTCGAGTTCCTGCAATAGGCCTCAGGATGATCTTTCTCCCCTCAAGTCTCACCAGTATTTCAGGGGATGAACCCACAAGCGTTGCATCGCCTGTATCGATATAGTACATGTAAGGAGAAGGGTTTATAACGCGTAATGCTCTGTATATGTGGAAGGGGTCAACACAAGACTTCCGTTCAAACCTCTGTGACAGAACAACTTGAATTACATCCCCAGACATGATGTATTCCTTTCCTATGAGTACTGCTT
>JAZDLE010000011.1:0-11702 GCA_043802315.1 Nitrospirota bacterium | reverse complement strand
TCAGTTGAATGACTAAAATTTTCTTCATGAAAAACCTCCTTAATATTTGCCCTGAGAGTAACATTTCAAATCCCCCCACTCCCCCCTTTTCTAAAGGGGGGAGTGGGGGGATTACTTAATTTTTATAAAATCCTTTCTGCCAAAAGGCTTATGAGGGTTTGAATAGAAAATCATGCTTATATTGTTCTACAGGTTATCAATTACCTTCTCCAATTTACCTCGCACCTGCTCAGCGACGCCCTGTAATTTCGGATTCTCAACGGCTTGCATTGATGCAATCGGGTTTATCGCTGCTACTTCTGTCTTTCCCTCTAAGGTCTCCTGAACAATCACATTGCATGGCAGCATCGTACCTATCTTATCCTCCGCCTGCAAGGCCTGATAAGCAAAAAATGGATTGCAAGCCCCGAGGATTCTATATTTCTTGTAATCAACATTCAGTTTCTTTTTCAGTGTTTCCTTTACATCTATTTCTGTAATAATGCCAAAGCCTTCTTTTTTCAGCTCCTCTATTACTTTAACAACAGCATCATCAAAAGGAATTCCCAGAATTTTGCTGTAATAATACCTCATTATTTTTTCTCCTTCATCTTATCCCATCAGGATTTCTAAGAGCCTGTCCAGTTCATCAAGAGAGTAGTATTCTATCTCTATTCTCCCTTTTTTGCCTTTATGGAGTATCCTGACCTTTGTCCCGAGACTTCTGATTAACTTCTCCTCAAGGGATGAAATCTGAGGGTCTCTGATTACTTTTACCTTCCTGGGCTTGGTGACCTTTTTGGTTAATGCTTCTGCCTCTCTGACGCTAAGGCTCCTTTTGATGATCTTCCTTGCTGCCTCTATCTGGTTAGCTCTTCCCTCTATTGTAAGGAGGGCCTTTGCATGACCCATGCTGAGAGACCCATTATAGATGAGGGATTTTATTTCTTCAGGAAGTTTTAAGAGCCTGAGGTAATTGGCGATTGTTGCTCTGTCTTTTCCAACTTTATCAGAAAGTTCTTCCTGCGTTAAATTAAAATCTGTTACCAATCTTCTAAAGGCCTCTGCAGTCTCTATGGGGTTGAGGTCCTCCCTCTGGATATTTTCAATCAATGCTATCTCGAGAGAATCCTTTGAGGCAACATCTCTTATGAGGGCAGGCATCTTTTTCAGTCCTGCCAGTGCTGCAGCCCTCCATCTACGCTCACCTGTAACAAGCCTGAAAGTGCCATCTCCCACGCGTGAAACAATCACAGGCTGTAGTACACCTTTTTCTTTTATGGAAGCTGCAAGTTCTTTGAGTGATTCATCTCTGAAAGCCTTTCTCGGTTGGTGCTCGCCGGGGAAGATGCGGTCAATATCCAGAGATATTACCTCTTCACCTTTTTCTGGTATTAAGGCTTCAAGACCCTTGCCTAAGGCCGTTTTCATTCAATATCTCCTTTGCCAGGGATAGGTAACTCTGCGCCCCTCTTGAGTGTATATCATACAACAGTGCTGGTTTTCCGAAACTTGGTGCTTCCCCGAGCGTGACATTCCTTGGTATTGTAGTGTTATAAACTTTATTCCTGAAATGTTTTCTGATCTCTTCAGCAACCTCATGGGATAGATTATTCCTTGCATCAAACATGGTAAGAACAATTCCCTCAATTTCAAGCTCGGGATTAAAGGAACTCCTCACTTTGCGGAGTGTCCTCAGTAAAAGACTGAGGCCTTCAAGTGCGTAAAACTCGCATTGCACCGGTATTATAACGGAGTCAGCAGCAACGAGGGCATTTAATGTTAAAATCCCGAGGGAAGGAGGGCAGTCTATAAAGATAAACCGATATTGGTCCCTGATCGAAAGTATTGCTTTATACAGGATCCTTTCCCGCCCTTCTTTTCCCACAAGCTCAACCTCTGCG
The DNA here is from genome assembly GCA_043802315.1 of Nitrospirota bacterium. Lineage (GTDB taxonomy): Bacteria > Nitrospirota > Thermodesulfovibrionia > Thermodesulfovibrionales > SM23-35 > DASPRG01. The sequence continues at coordinate 9,819 of JAZDLE010000011.1, read as the reverse complement.
CCCAGAAGGTCTATTGTAGAGGGTAAAATATTGAGATGCCCTATGAGTGTAGTTTTCAAGGTCTCTGTAATCTCACATTTGCCTGTATAAACATCATAGAGGCTTTTCTCAAGGTTATCCCTCGCAATGCCGAGCCCGGATGTTGAGTTTCCTTGAGGATCTGTATCGATGAGGAGGATGTCCTTTTCAGCGAGGGCAATGGATGCAGCAAGATTGATAGCTGTTGTGGTTTTCCCGACACCACCTTTCTGGTTTACTATTGTTATTACTTTCCCCATAGTTTTTTGTTGGGAGTAGGAATAAATTATTATAACCTAAATGAAGCGCTTTTCATCCGTCGCAATACAAGAAATGACGGATATGAAGGTGTGCTATAATCTTTAAAAGAAAGAAGGTAGAAAGCCGTGGTGTTTATTATTATCGCAATTATAATAGCACTTCTGCCGAATCCTGTTCTGGCAGAGGGAAAGGGGGTTGAGGCAATGCTAAAGAATATCCACTGGCTTGGACATGATACATTTAAGGTTGTTGGAGAAAAGGTCATATATACAGACCCATTCAAGATTAAAAAGAAGGACACAGCAGACATTATCCTGATTACCCATGAGCATTTTGACCACTGTTCACCTGAAGATGTAAAAAAGATTCAAGGGCCGAATACAGTAATTGTTGCAACTTCGGATTGTGCAGCAAAGCTATCAGAGAAGATAAGGGTTGTTAAACCAGGCGATAAGCTTACTGTTGAGGGCATCGATATTGAAGCTGTGCCTGCCTATAACACGAACAAACAGTTCCACACAAAAGATAAGGGTTGGGTTGGATATATTTTTACTGTTCAAGGACATCGGATCTATATAGCGGGAGATACGGATTATATCCCTGAGATGAAGAACTTTAAGGTTGATATAGCACTTCTTCCCGTCTCAGGCACATATGTGATGACAGCTGACGAGGCTATCAAAGCAGCCCTTGATATGAAACCAAAAGTTGCGATTCCAATGCACTACGGCTCAATCGTTGGCTCAGAGAATGATGCGAAGAAATTTGCTGACGGCTTGAAAGGGAAGATTGAGGTAGCGATCTTAAAAGAAGAATAGTGTCAGTGTCTTAGTGACAGTTTCTAACACAAATACTAAGAACCGACACAGTGCCTAAGCATGGCTGACGCAAGAACATTAGCCAAGCTTTTTAAGAAAATATTATAGTTCCATGAATGTCAATCATTCCTCAAATCCAGACGCTCTTGAATTCTTTAAATATGGTGAGCTTTCGGTAGAGGCTATTAAAGGAGGTATTAAAGGCTCTATAGGAAGAAAGATTTTCTTCTATGAGACCATTGATTCTACAAATACAGTTGCTACAGGGCTTGCAGAGAAAGGCGAAGTAGAGGGAGCAGTTGTTATATCTGATTGTCAGAATAAGGGTAGAGGTAGGCTCGGCAGGCACTGGGTATCGCCTCCTGGTGCAAACATTTATATGAGCGTTCTTTTGAGGCCAGATATAGAGCTTAGGAATGCAACGTTGTTAACGATAATGGCTGCTGTCGCCTGTACAGTCGCATTGAGGAGGGTTACAGACCTTACTGTCACAATAAAATGGCCGAATGACCTGATAGTGTCTGATAAGAAGTTAGGGGGAATTCTCACGGAGATGAGAATAACCCGCAAGAAGATAGAGTATGCTATCACCGGTATAGGCATTAATGTAAATATGGATTCCGATGTCTTACCCGATGCCATAAAAGAAGTAGCAACATCAGCAAAAATGGAGACAGGCAAGCTCCACTCGAGGACAGAGATAATTACAGAAATCTTGAATGAAATAAACCACTGGTACAGTATCCTTAAAGAGAAAAGAAGGCGGGAACTCCTAACTCAGTGGAAGCAACTAACATCAACGCTCGGCAGAAAGGTTAAGATAATTCTTGGCAAAGAAACATTAACAGGTTTAGCTGAGTCTATAGACGATGAGGGAATGTTGATTTTGAGGCTTCCATCAGGGGCATTGAGGGTGATAAGAGACGGGGATCTGACTATTTTGAGATAGATGCTGCTTGCCTTAGACATAGGAAACTCATTGATAAATATAGGTTTTTTTACAGACCAGGGCCTTTTTGTGCAAAAACTGGAGACTCATCCCCTAAAGACCTCAGAGAAATATGCTTCAGCGATGAGAGACTTTTTGACAGAAATTTCTGTTGAAAGAACTGCCTTAGGAGTTATAATATCCTCTGTGGTCGTAGGCCATACTGAGGTTCTGGCAGAAGCTTGTAAGCGTTTAATGCCAGAAGACCCTTTAATAGTAGGTTCCGAAATCAAGACGGGGCTCGTATTCGATATTCCAAGACCTGAAGAACTGGGTTCAGACAGGATAGCGAATGCTGTAGCTGCATACGAGCTTTGTAAGGCTCCTGTTGCAGTTGTAGATTTTGGTACTGCTACGACAATAAGCGTTGTCGGAAAGAATGCAAATTATATCGGAGGCGCAATAATGCCAGGGGTCGGACTGATGAATGAATCCCTTGCTAAAGGCACCTCGAAATTGTCTGGGGTTACTCTTAGTCCTCCTGAATCGGCCCTCGGCACAGATACATTTGGTTGCATTCGGTCGGGCCTTTTTTATGGTACCGCAGGTGCTGCAGAAAGGCTTCTCCAGGAGATAGAAAAGGAGATTGGCTTTGGGCTGGAGGTTGTTGTAACAGGTGGTTATGGAGGTATGGTTTCAAGATTCCTTACGAGAGAGCATATTCTGAGTCCCAATCTTACACTTGAGGGGTTAAAGATAATATTTATGAGGAACAAGGGTGCATGAACTAAGGAGAGATATCTTGCTTGGTAGGTGGATAGAAGTCCTGTCAGAATCTAAGGAGCCATCAGAGTACCATCTCCCTACGGATAGGGTCTCTGCTGAAGAGACCTGTATTCTCTGTTCCGGCAGGGAAACTGAGACCCTGCCCGAGATAACATCTATTAGAAAGCAAGGTACACTGCCCAACACCCCGGGATGGTGGGTAAGGGCAATTCCTAGTTTTAATCCTCTCTTTAAGGTAGAAGGGAATCTGGATAGAAGAGGGGTCGGGCTTTATGATAGGATGAATAGCATTGGTGCAAATGAGATACTCATCGAATCTCCTCAACATAGTGTGAAGCCAGAAGATATGGGAATTGAGCAGATGGTAAGGGTAGTAAAGCTATACAGAGACCGCATCGCAGACCTTAGTAAGGATTTGAGATTGAGATATATACTCATATCCAAAAGCTCGATGTTTGATCCTTGGGGGACATTCTATCATCCCGTATCATCTTTAGTGGCAACACCTGTAATCCCTAAGAGAGTCAAAGACGAACTTGAGAATGCAAAACAGTATTATGATTATAAAGAGAGATGCATATTTTGCGATATTATTAGGGAAGAACTAAAGATGGGAGACAGGATAATCCTCGAGTCAAAAAACTTCCTCTGTTTCTGTCCCTATGCATCTTCGTTCCCTTTTGAGTCATGGATAATCCCGAAAAAGCATAGCTGTGACTTTCAAGAGATCTCCCATGAGGAGATCGAGGATATGGGTTTTATCCTCATGAGTATATTGAAAAAAATAAGGGCTGTATTTAAAGGTGAAGCGCCATTGAGTTACTTTCTGCATACTGCCCCAAACAGGGTGCCAAGAAGAAACCACTGGCATACACTCGGGGATGATTACCACTGGCATCTTGAAATAATTCCAAGGATTATAAGAAGGAGTGGGTTTGAATTGGGTTCAGGATTATTTATCCTGACTACATCGCCTGAAAAGGCGGCAAAATTATTAAGGGAGGTAGGATAATGGAGATTAAGAGGATTCTTTTCCCGACAGATTTTTCTGAGGGCTCATCACATGCGTTGGATTATGCTATCGATATGGCTAAACGTTATGGAGCCAAGCTTTATCTTGTTCATGTTCTTTACGACATAGCAAAGGCAGCAGGTTGGTATGTGCCACATACATCAATGGACGAAATGTATAAGGACATAGAAAAGGGTGCAGAAAAAGAACTCAGCAGATTTGGCCTCGAAGAACTGAGAAGCCTCAAGGGCGTAGAGCGCAGTGTGTTGAAGGGTGTTCCCCACACTGAGATAGTGAAATATGCCAAGGATAACAAGATAGATCTTATAATCATGGGTACATATGGTAGAAAGGGTATGGGAAGGATACTCTTTGGGAGTACCGCATCACAAGTTGTAAGATATGCGCCGTGCCCTGTCCTTGCTGTGAGGCTTCCACTGTATAAGGAGAAATAAGCTATTGCGTGTGTACATTTCAGAGAATGCCTTTATTGACCTCCTCCTGAGCTCTGCAGAGGTATACAAGAAGGAATGCCTTGGCTTCCTCCTTGGGTATAAACTTGAAGACCGGTTCATAGTAGAACACGCATTTACTGTCCAAAATGCCAACAGGAGGCATAAAGGAGTTGTTTATAATAGAAAGAACCATAAGAAAATAGAACCAATACTCGCGAGGTTCGATAAGTTGCAGATAATAGGCGATTTCCATTCCCATACACAGTTCGGCCTCACAAAGGGCCTTCCTATACCGAGTCCCGAAGATATTAAAGAGATGCTCCCTGGTCATGTATACCTGATAGTTGCGATAAACAATAACGAAAAGACTATGACATGGGGCGAAAATAGAGATGGGACAATCTCAGGCTCTGTTAGTGATTTCTTCTTCAAAATATCAGCATGTTTCATTAACAATGGTAATGGTATTACCTCTGTAAAGAAGGCAAAGATACACTGTCCATTCCCGCCAGGGTTCCGAATTTAGAAAAATGAAGGGGGAGTTGGAGACCGGTGAAAGAAGGAGTTTTCGAGTTGCCGGCTCTCCCCTTCCCTTTTTTTCTTGATTCCGACAAAGGTGCTGATCCTTTTCTCTTCATAATAGAATGAATCTCAGCGTTAAAGTTCTTGTAGTAGGTGGAGGTCCTGCAGGTGCTATCGCTGCAAGGTCTCTTGCAGAATGGGGGGTAGAGGTCATTCTGCTTGAACGGAACTTCTCATTTGCAAAACCCTGCGGAGGTGGAGTCCCCTTAAGTGCCTTTGATGAACTTGGCATTCCCAAAGAAATGATTAAAAAAGAAGTTAAACGTATAAGGATAGTCTCGCCCACTGGCGAAAAACTTGACATGGAGTTAAAAGGAGGGAGCCTTGCTATCGTTGAAAGATGGGAGTTTGACAGAGCGCTGAGGAGTAAGGCAGAAAAAAAGGGTGCACAGGTGATAGAAGGAGAGTTTACAGGGATTACAATGGATAGGAGGGAATACAGAGCTGAAGTTAATAGTAAAGGGGTAAAGAATGATATCGTTGCAGAATATATTATTGCTGCAGACGGTGTGAACTCGAGGGTTAGGGCTGCTCTCGGGATAAGACCATCTAAGTCCTTCTTTACATTGTCTGAGAAGATCAAAGGAGTAAATGCAGATTTCTGTGAGTTTTGGTTTGGGTCATCCTATGCTCCTGGCTTTTATTCATGGGTTTTTCCTGCAGCAGAGGGGATTTCTGCAGGTACAGGGAGTTCTGAACCAGGGAAAGTGCTTGATTTATTTAAGATATTTCTAGAGAAAAGGGGAATAATTCAGGAAGGGCTAAAGAGGATATATAAAATACCAATGTGGGAAGGAGATTTATACAATAAAAATAATATTATTTTTGCAGGGGATTCAGCAGGTCAGGTGATGCCCCTTAGTTACGAAGGCATCTATTACGCAATGAAGGCCGGGGAGTTCGCTGCAAGGGCGATAATACAAGGGAAGACGGCTGATTATAAGAAGATGTGGAAGTCCAGGTTTCAGAAGAGGTTTACCCTTATGGACAAGCTCAGAAGGTACTTTTTAAAGAATGATGTTTCTGTAGGAAAGCTTGTTGCTTTACATAGAAGGCCTGAGGTTCAGGAAGCATCAATGAGGCTCTGGCTAAAGAAGGACAGTAGCGGAGAAGGCCTACAGAGCTATATAAAACTCTTCAGTAAATTCTTATGGTAACTATCAAGAGATTTTTTGCCTATTCTATAGTATTACATATCACCATCTTCATCGCTGCTCTTTTAATTATTTCCCCTGTTAAGGATAAAAAGGGGGAGGAATTTTTTGCCAGACTTGTATCCCCGGAAGAATTTCTGCCCCCTGCAGCTCCTATTCCTGCTATCCCTCAGGTGAGACCTTCCCCGCCTGTCAGACCGAGGACTACCCAGCCGAAGACTTCTATGCCTGCACCTGAGATTAAGAAAGGCACACAAACCGTCCCCGGATCAGGGATAACCTCTCCTCAGCCCCTATCACAGCCTGCATCTCCTCCGAGCCAGGGGGTAGAAGGCAAATCAGGCATTGGAAGTCAAGAAATTAAGGGAGCCACACAGGAGCCTGGCGTACCGATGCCTTCTACAAGAGAAAAACTCTTTGACAGAAATATCATTGGCGATATGGCAAAGAGAGATATTAAAAAAGAAGAGAAGGAAGAAAGGTCCTTTTCCTTTGACGTGAAGGAAATGCGGTATTTAGCATACTTGAGAAGACTGAAGGAGAGGATAGAAAGTATTTGGATTTATCCTCCTAATGCAGCAGAAAAAGGAATCTATGGAGACCTCATTATAAAATTTACGATTAAGAAGAATGGCAAGTTGGGAGCTGTTGAACTTGTCAGGACGTCAGGATTTAGAGACCTTGATGATGCTGCTTTAAGGGCACTTAAGGATGCTGAACCGTTCTGGCCTCTGCCTGATGAATGGGGTATGGAAGCCTATACAATAGAGGGCCATTTTGTTTATACTATTTATGGTTACTATGTGAGATAAGCCATTGTGGAGGCTCTATTTACAGTGGAGGCTTAGGGCTGGAAATGAAGCTTATAAATGAAACCAAGACTTTACCTTCGAGTAGGTGATATTGTAAGGCATGTGCGTTATAGTGTATGGGGTGACGGTGAAGTCATCGAAGAGAGGCATTCGGACCTTCCAGGTGGGCTGTGTCTTGTGCGGGTGTTATTCGAGGACGGAATAGAAAGAGCCTTTATAAATGACTTGAATAGTGAATCCTGTTGTTTTTATGCAGGATTGAGATTGAGTGGGCAATAAAATAACTTTCTACAAGATTTTCCCAACAAGGGGAAAATAAAACAAGTATTATATAACCCTTCCCTGAGTCAATCAAAACAATGAGCTTACTACATGTCCAGAAAGAATAAAAGGACGGTCAAAAGGATTACCGAGTCTTTCTATGATACCTTTGAAAGCCCTATAGGGAAGATCTACCTCGTGTTTACTGGCAGAATCCTGAGAGAGATTGCATTTAAAAAGCCTAACGAGATAATCCGAAAGGGAGAAGCACCTCCTGTGATAAAGAAGGAGCTTAAGGAGTATTTTGAAGATGGCAGAGAGGAATTCACGCAAAATATAGGCATTACAAAAGGTACGGAGTTCGATAGGCAAGTCTGGCTTGCCCTGAAAGAGGTCCCCTACGGAGAAACAAGGACTTATAAGTGGCTTGCTGAAAAGGTTGGGAAGCCAGCAGCCTGTAGGGCGGTTGGCCAGGCTCTCAGCAGGAATCCGATACCCATTCTCCTTCCATGTCACCGCATTATCGCGTCTGACGGCTCAATCGGGGGGTACTCATCAGGCATTGATATCAAAAGAAGGCTGCTTGAGATTGAATACTATGTAAAGTTAGCGAAGAATGGTTAAAAGTAAAAGAGTTTTAGCCCAAATCACGCAGGGTTTATTATAAAGACTTTAAACGCAGGCTTCAGCCTGCGTTTAAAGTCTGCTTGCCTTACCTAACCATTCTATTCATAATTTTTAACACATCTGCCGGAGGATATAGTATTTTCGCTCTCCGCCGTAGGCGGACTCGGTTGTACCGACCTCTGAGGCCTTTGCCTCTTGATTTTTATAAAAAAACTGTCTAACTATCGGCAAAAGAATCCGCTCAAATACTCTATCCGCCATTATCGACATTTGTTTTATGAATAAGGAAAATAGCCGAGGCATCTTGCCTCGGATGGTGTTTGGTCAGGCGTCTCGCCTGACCTATTTTCATGTGAATGACTAAAGAGCAATCATTAAGGGATCAAAAAGGACTTGCATATTTCCTTAATTCTGGTAATATTATCCCATGGAAGTAAAGATTGGTACAATTTCTCATGTTTATAAGAAAATAGGGGTGGCAATTGTGGAACTTTCAGAGCCCCTGCAGGCCGGAGATACGATACATATCAGCGGACACCATACTGATCTTACTCAAAAAGTTGAGTCTATGCAGCTTGAACACCAGAATGTTCAAAAAGCAGAACGCGGTCAGAGTGTCGCATTGAAAGTAACCGGCGAGGTTAGAGAACACGACCTTGTCTATAAGGTCGTTGAGTAACAGGCATTAAAGGACAACTGCCAACCCTACAAGTCGTAGACTAAAATCCACTCATCTCTCTGTATGAGAGTGGAAGAGGGGATATCATGGATGAAATAGTTGTCTTCATAACCGCTTCAGATGAGGAGGAAGCCGCCAAAATAGCCAAAGCTCTTGTAGAGAGCAGACTCGCTGGTTGTGTAAATATAATCAAAGACATCCGTTCCATCTATAGCTGGCAAGGGAAAATCGAGAACGAAAAGGAAGTTCTTATGATTGTAAAGACCCAGAAGGCTCTTTTTAATTCCCTTATGAAAAAAGTAAAAGAATTACATAGTTACACAGTCCCTGAGATAATCGCTCTCCCAATAATCACAGGCTCCGAAGACTATCTGAAGTGGCTGAAAGAGGTTACAGAATAAGGATATTTCTGAAATGTTCCACGTGGAACATTTTTTAGAATATATCTAATCCATTATCAGGTTCCACGGGCTTGCCCGTGGGTATCTAATATAGATGTAACTTTTTGAATCTGTACAGAAAATATGCACAAAGGCTATGCCCTTAATGCTCGTTAATTTGTTATAATTTGACTGCTGGTGCTAATCAAACAGGATGAATGGTATATCCTCGATTAATAGGAAGCAATGGAAAGCAAAGCGCTTGATAACATAAATGCTGCACAATTGTTAGCAATAAATGAGTTCTATGATTCTTCAGCTTCACGAGCCTATTATGCGGCTTACCTTGCGGCATGGTACCGTTTGTCTGACATAGGAATTCAACCACCTCAAACCAGAAAAGGAATATACTGGCCGCATAATGAACTCCAAACCGGATCGCGAAGGTGCCCGTGACGCCCCGAATCTGGTCCTGCCATCGGTTCGCCCAGCCGATGACGCGGTAGCCGACGCCGCCGACCATCGCCACGCCGTGAGCGATGCGCACCGAGACGTTCACCTGCGGCTCGAAGATGAAATACGTCTGGTCGTACCCGTCGTATCCGCCCACCGGCGGGTTCGCCGATCCGTGGCGGCGGGCGGGTTGGCTCACGTAGGCGTCATCACTCCAGCCGACGGTCGCCACGCCGCCGCCGACGAAGCCCCGTGCGCTGACGGAGACGACGGGCGAGCGCAGGGCGTACCACTACACCATCAGGCCGCCGCTGGTGCGATGCCGCCGAATCACAACCAGTCCTCCCCAACCAGCTCGACGATCTCGTCCCCGACCCCGAGGTCGACGTGAAAGCTGACGAACGCGCGGCCGTCGAGACGTGCATCCACCGGGAACCGGGCGCCTCCTTCCGGGGTCTGAACGAGCTCCATCATCGCCCCGCCAACGATGAAGGAGAAGAAGTCAGGCAGGTGAACCTGTGCGGCCGATCGCAGGTGATCGAGCAGCGCGTCGGTGCCTCCGGCGCGTAGCGACGAACCAACGCCAGCACGGA
>JAZDLE010000010.1:0-5559 GCA_043802315.1 Nitrospirota bacterium | reverse complement strand
ATAACGTCACCTTCCTTCGTACCGAGAAACAGGAGACGTCTGACGGGAATGACCCCGATGCAGGAGAGATTTACTACATAGAAAGGCGCGATCCCTATTATTTTATCTCCTCTGAAAACAAGGAAAATGGCAAGGTCATAGTTGTCCTTTCTGTAGGCTTTCCACCAGGAATACAGCCATTCCCATCTCATGAAAATGCTGTTTGCCTGGGAATCGGACAATACTGAATTCCACCTTTCCTCCAAAAGAGAAAACTCATCGGTGTCCCGGACTAACTGAATGCGAATGGATTTGTTTTGACTTTCACTCATCTCAAACATTGAGATCATTCATCAGACACCCTCTCCCTCCCCTCTCCCCTCAAGGGAGAGGGTTCTATTTTTTCACACAGTTCCCGGGAGAACCATTTTTTTATTAGGCCTTTCTCAGCAGTCTGCTCATTTCATACCAGAGAAGGTCAATTTTATTCAGAGCAGCAGGTAAATCAGTATCTATCTCAGCCCTTGCTTTTTTGAGTGATCCTTGAAGTTCTTCGATAATCTCTTTATTTTTACCAGAAGCTGAGGACTTCGCCTCATTCAATAAATCATTAATAAGGTCAAGCTCAGATCGTGCAGTTCCAACATTCTTAGACGAAATTTCTACTCGTGCCTTTAAGATATGTCCCCTGATACTTGCCATTGTGGCATCAAACATGATCTCCTGTATCTTAGACTGTGTCTCTTTTGTCATTTTCTCTATGGTCTCAGCTTGTTTTCTTAAAGCTTCTTCGTTTGTTGCATTCTGTTTTTTAATTGTCTCATCTATCGCAGACGTACTTCTCTTGAAAGAGTCCTCAAGGGAAACTACTTTAGCATAAAGAGCATTAACGGTATGGATAACCTTCTGGAAATCGGCATCAGATTGCAACGGTGCAATCTTTGTAATCTCTTCTATTTTTTGGAGTCTCTGCTTGATATCCTGAACTTCTGCCTTCAGACTGGCCGTTTCTTTCTCTATAAGTATTGGTAAACCAAAATACCCTGCGCCTATCAATACAAAAACAAATAAAAGGATAAGTATCACGGCCTTCATACCATTCCCCCGTCAGGAATCTCAGATTTTCAACAATTGATTACTTGATACGTTTGGTGGTTAATTTCTTCGATTTTACCCTTCTCTTTCCTTCAAGTTTTGTTACCTGTGTCTCTAACTTTTTGACTCGTGCTATAAGTGTCTTCACCTTTTTGTCGAGCATGGGATTTTTGAGCTTTGCACTCAGGTCATAAACCCGCCCACCGAGTTCTGCTATCTCCTTTTGAACCTTCATCTGCAGGTCAAAAATCTTATACCGCCTTTTACCTTCCTCAGCAAGTTCTCCAGCCTTTTCCTTCACGACTATTGCTTTTTCTTTCAAAAGATGAACACCCTCTTTTATCCCCTTCTGTAAATCCTTTTGTACCTTTTCCCAGAAAGTCATTGCTTGCTCCTCTTAGATTACTTTTTGGCTGCTGATTCTTGCTCTACGGCAGCAACAAGAATTTCTCTCTGCATTTTCATCTGCTCTTTCATAGATATGAGCTGGTCATATGTCTGGCGTATCCTTCCTCCCTGGAGCTGGTCTTTAACATTGACCATGTCTATCTCCCATTTTCCAATTGAGCTCTGTATTTCTTCACGATTGATTGGAGCCTTTTTCTTAATAGCCTTTGCAACTAATGATTTCAACTCATCCATTGTTCCCTGAACCTCAGGAATCATCTGTTCAACCTCTGTCTTCATCTTTTCCTTGTTGAACTCAACCATAGAAATCGCTTGCCGAGCAAAGCTATCTGCATCTTCTGCAGCCTTTTTCGCTTCCTTATACTTTTTCATAGCAATCAAATTATTTGCAGTTTTCAAAGCATCTTCAGCTTTCGTAAACACATCCTGCACATACAGGTCTGCTTCCTTTTGTCTTGCTTCTGCTATAGCCTTCTCAGCATTCTCTACCTCTTTAGTTGGAGGCTTTGCACATCCATAGAGGACAGTAATAGACAGAGAAAGCATTAATACAAAAAGACAGTAAATAAAGCTTCTTTTTACCATAAACCCCTCCTCAAAAATATTTTTTAAATTTAACAGATTTATGAATAAAAAATAAAGGACTTAATTTTTATCGTATTAACTGCACTTGCCGTCTTCTCAAAAAATATCTCTTCTCCAAGAATATTGCTGGTCAATCGCACTCATATATCTTTTTTTTACTGTTGAATGAAATACATGATGCTTGTATTATATATTCTGTTATGGCGAAGCTTCCCATGAAGAGTGAGCTGGCAAATACATGAAACCCGTAGAAGCGTTCCAATATTTATTTGAACATAACCTGCCCCTTATTCTTACTTTCCCTTTTGAGGAAGAAAAAGGGTATGTCATTACAGGGAAAGGTGTCTGTCATATCGAGAAAATCCATGGTAGCTCAAGGGTTACCTTAGGTAGATTTAATCCACACAGACTGATGTACCATTTAAGAAAATCTCAATCCTTTCATGCAAACTTTGAGATAAAGGGAGAAACATGTTTCTGTGTAATAGAAAAATTGACTGTTTCTGGATCAACAATAGTAGCAGATATCCCAACTTCCCTGAATCCATCCTTGAGGAGCTTCTTACGGGTTGAGCCGTCCCTGCAATCACCGGTGATGGTATATATCAACACATCACAATATGGCACTGCTTCTTTCACGGTTCAAGATATAGCAGAACAAGGTTTAAGTTTTATTGCTGACTCAACACTTGCTATCGAGGATACTTTTATTTGTGGCTTGCAGATTCCAATAGATAATGGGACTTTTATTCTCTCAAAGGCTGCTGTTGTCTATAAAATAGAATCTCGGGAGACTTATAGAGCAGCAAAGAAACAGAAAGTTATCAATAGAGGTGTTTCTTATGGTTTGGCACTGTTACCTCAGAGTGAAGATGTAAAAAAGATCAGATTATATATTATGAATAGAGACCTTGAGATAAAAAAGAAAATACAGGGAGACTTATAGATAAACTAAGACTCTCAGACTGCCTTTTTCTTTGCGCCCTTTGAAAGGCTCTTCTTGAGGGCATCCATGAGGCTGATAACCTTTTCTGCCTCTCTCTTTGGCACAACCTTTATCTCCTTGCCAGCTATCTTTGCCTTGATTAGTTCCATCAAAGAGTCCCTGAATTCATCATGATAGGAATCGATAGTGAATTTCCCGAGAAAGTGCCTTACGAGTTCTGTTGCGAGGGTAAGTTCCTTATCATCAAGTGCTATCTTCTTAGGAATACTTAACGTCTCCGGTTTTACAATATCCTCATTATAAAGGAGGGTCTGCAGTAAGAGTGCATCGTGATATACTCGTATAACAGCTACATGTTCTCTGTTTTTAAAGGTAATCTTTGCGAGGCCTACTTTCCCAGTCTCCTTCATCGTCTCCCTTAACAGAGCGTACGCCCTCTCCCCTCCCTCAACAGGTTCCAGGTAATACGACTTATCATAATGAATTGATTCTATCTCCTTCGCATCGATGAACCTCAGAATATCGATGCTCTTTGAGGTCTTTATGGGGATATGCTCAATCTCTTCATCAGTTACAACAACGAACTTGTCTTTCTCGTATTCATAACCATGGGTTGTGTCCTCCCAGTCCACATCGGCCTTACAGGTGGGACAGTACCTTTCATAATGTAATGGTGTTGAGCATTTCTTGTGAAGGAGGTGAAAGCTTACATCCCTCTTGTGAGATGCACCGTAGAGTTTCACAGGGATATTGACAAGGGCAAAGCTGATATTACCTTTCCACAATGCCTTCATGAAATAATGATATCACACCCTCTTTCAAAAATTGTATAATTTTCATACATAATATTTTATTGGCAGGATGATTTGCCGTTACGAAAATTCATAGAAAGTACAAATAATGCTATAGAAGGAATCCTCCATACCGCAAGGACTCAGAGGCATCTTAGATATCACCTCTTTGCTGCTGCATCTGTATTGATAATCACCTATATTCTTGGCATAGACAGGACAGATTTCCTGATTATCTCCATCGCTGTTATCCTTGTCTTGCTTTCAGAGATGTTTAACACAGCTTTCGAATATGTGGTAGACATGCTCTCGCCAGAATACAGTGAACAGGCAAGGATTGCAAAAGATATTGCAGCAGGTGCTGTCTTCATCACTGCCTTTGGAGCAGTCGTTGTAGGTTATATCGTGCTCTTTCCGTACTTCGAAAAAATATTTAAGACAGGCATCCATATATCAAAACATTCAAAGGAAGAGGTTGCATTAATTTCGACTATTCTCGTTTTAATTTCTATCGTGGTAATCAAGGCATATCTTGGAAAAGGACACCCTTTGCGTGGAGGTATGCCCAGTGGTCATGCTGCAATAGCGTTCTCCTTCTGGGTATCTGTTACCTATATCACAGAAAATTTCAATGCATCATTGTTTTGCTTTACCCTCGCTGTTCTCATTTCCCAGAGCAGAGTAGCAGTAAAGGCCCATAGTCCTTTAGAAGTGGTTGTTGGCGCAATCCTGGGAGCAGGGATTACTTTTTTATTGTTCAAAGTTTTTTACTAGTGAGAATTTCTCCCCTCCTCTTTCTTGAACAATGCAGAGAGGATTATAGAGACTATGCTGACAATGAGCGCACCCAGGAAGGCTGACCAGAAGCCGTCCACGTAAAAGCCAACATGGAACCAGCTAATAGCAATTTTTGATGCCAGCCATAAGGTGATTCCATTGATGACCAGGAGAAACAGGCCAAGTGTTAGGATGATAAGCGGTAACGACAACAACTTGAGTATTGGACGAATAACTGCGTTGATGAGCCCCAGGATGACTGCCATCACAGCATATACCGTCCAGGCATTCCCCTCGACGTGTATGCCTGGTACTAGCCATGCAGATAGGAAAAGCGAGAGACAGGCAATGACCCAACGGATAAGCAGATTCATTTTTTCTTAAGAGGGACACATCCCATATTATTACTTTCCTTCTTTCTTCCTCGATCTTCCTGGCAACTTTAAGAGAAATCTCCTGTCAAGTTTCCTTTCCATGCTCCTTATGAAATTCTCACTGCCAAAAGGTCTGCCTGTTTTTGTGGAGTATCTTATCTTACTTATCTCTTCTTTTGGAATGTTTGCCTTGAGAAATTCTCTATAGTCTTTTCTCTGCCCTTCTTCAAAGAGTTCCTCTCCTAATACTTTATCTCATACACCATCTATATGAGCCCTTGCACTTGAGTACGGAAAGTCTTCCTCCTTTTTTACTATCCTTGCCCGTGTGGGATTTTGTTCAATGTATCTTGCTACTGCCCACATATACTGCTCTTTATCTACTATGCAGGAATGATACCTGCTCTCCCATAACCTGCCGGACCTTTTGTATTCCCTGTTTATATACTGTGTATAACACAGGGTTACACCCTGCATCATCTTGTATAGCGATTCTTCTTCCTTCGGTCTCGTTAGCAAGTGAACATGATTACTCATGAGACAGTATGCAAGGATTGGTGAGTCCCATGTATCTGCATATTTCTTGAGTAATGATAAGTATTGC
>JAZDLE010000009.1:0-13058 GCA_043802315.1 Nitrospirota bacterium | reverse complement strand
ATTGGGAAGAGGTTTTACCTTTGCTCTCAATGGAATCTATATAGGAGAACGTCCATTTGTTAGTGATTTCTCAAATGCCTTTAGTAATCAAAAGAGTTATTTTGTTTTCAATGGCAAAATAACATATCAATGGAAATCTCTCAGGGCTTTTTTAGATATAAATAATATAACGAATGAAGAGTATTCAGAATATGGGGTTATTGGAGGATTCCCTGTTGAAAAATCATTTTATCCGTCACCAGAGAGAAACTTTCTTCTTGGACTCTCAATGGATTTCTGAGGTTTTTTCCCTTTGCAGGAGTTAGAGCGAATCTCTAAATATTATGTTATAAGTCATCAAACATCTTGAACAGAGTTCGCTATGAATATCACAAGAAATATCATAATCTCTCTTATTCTTCATACAGCACTAACGAGCGCATTTTTTTCTATCAACTACTGGGAGAGGGCTTACCCTCTCCCAGTAGACTGTATGTTAGTCTCCCTTGTTGAAGGATTCTCTGGAGACAGATTTTTTAAGATCACTCAGAATAACAATAAACGTCACCCTGAGCATAGAGAATGGTCTAAAAAACAATATTCTTTACTATCGGTTAGGTCTGTCCCGATTCAGGAGATTCTTCGGCTTCACCTCAGAAGGACAGGAGACAAAGGGATAATAGGTGGTGAAGGAACAGGAATGATAGAAAAGAGCAAAGACGAGATTGCCTTGACCTTGCCCCGTGATAGGGATGCTCATGAAAATTATGGAGGGTTCTTCAATGAAGCTGCAACAACGGCAGAAAAGGGGGGCAATGATGCCTATGGAGTTGTGGGTACAGAAGTATCTGAAGAAATCATGACCAGTCAAGGCACAGAGCTTGTCACTGTTAAAGGTCAACTAAAAGACGATAGTAATTCTTCTGTCCTTGAGGCCATAAGGTCTGCTATAGAGAAGGCAAAGAACTATCCATTTCTTGCGAGAAAGAAGAAGATCGAAGGAACTGTAATAACAGAGTTTTCCATTAGCGGTAGAGGGTATCCTGAAGATATTAAGATCAAAAAAAGCTCAGGCTCTGAACTCCTCGATTTAGCAGCAATAAAAATAATAACAAGGGCAGCTCCGTTTCCTATGATCACCAGCAAAATAGTAATTCCTATAACATTCAAACTCACAGAATCTATTTTAGAGCGTTAACTTAGTTACTAATAAGACCATAAAGTAAGAGCACATATTTTTACACCCTCCCCTCAACCCCCTCCTCTCCTCGGCGAGGAGAGGAGGGGGCAAGGGTGAGGGGGTGTGGTTTTACTTATGAACTCCTTAGTAATTCATACCCAGATACAACGATAATGATTGTCATTGCGAGTGGAACGAAGCAATCTCGCCATTCTTAATGAGATTGCCACGGTCGAAGCGACCTCGCAATGACAGTTTATATAAGGCTTCAATATTTTTATCGCTGGATTTGTGTCATAAATTATTAAACCTAGCTTCAACTGATTCTCTCTATTGCCGTAACAAGCAAATCTCTTACACCCTTATCAAACAACATCTGTGCATGGTTAAGCCCGAAATTATAGTGTTCATTACACCAGGGAATCTGAGAACTCTCTGCAGATACTAATCCATCACCCTTGCCTTTTTTAATCTCTTCGGGATACAGTTTATCTGGGATCACTTTCTGAAAAATTTCGGGTAGAGAGAAGAGTTCATCAGGTCTCAGGAACCACCTGTAATATCTGCCCTCCTTAACAGAACTCCAGCGCCACCTGTAGAGGCTAAAAAGGGTTGGGTCTGTCCCTCCTAACGAAAGATAATATATCCAATCGAAGGGCTCATCTTTCAATGACCTAAAGAAAAGCGACTCAGGAAGGAGCTCTTTCAGTGCTCTGCTCTTGAGAAAATCAAGAACCTGCTTGATTGAGAAGGAGAGGGTATCCTTATTGTTAGCATTTAAAAGAGGACCTATCAAAGAGGCGAGGGGTTTTAAGTAACAGGCAATCCTGGCTATAGAACTTCCCCTGTGAGGAGAAGAGATCGTTATAAAACCTTTTATTGACCTATCTTTTCTCAGGAGATATTTTCTCCCAATAAGTCCTCCTCTGCTGTGGCCTATGAGAATAACGCCAGCTTTTGTCAGCTTCTTAACAGACTTGATAATCTCCTCCAACTCTGTGACAGCGGAGTCAATGGGTCCTGAGGGTCTTTTCTGGCTCCACGTAATCACCGTGTATCCCCTGAGCTTGAGGTCATCAAAAACAGTCATTATAACATCAGGCTGTACGCCCGTTGAAAATTCAGAAACATCCTCTTTTGGCTTATCCCTGCTGAGCCCGAAGTCCCTCACAGAAGGTCTTTGATCAAGGAAAATCTTCAAAGGGAGTCTTCCCCCGAGGATACGGGATGTTGATGGATTTAGCCATATGTCCTTATCCATACCGAGGCCATGGATGAGTATGACAGCAGGGTTATCAGCACTGCCCACGTTCAGTGCAATATCGAAATCCATAAACTTGTTATTCCATAGTAGTCTTACTACAGGGTTACCATATACTTCCCTCCCCATTGACGGGGGAGGTTTACCCGCCTCTGGCGGCGCCGAAGGCGACCAGGGGTTAGGGTGGGGGTGATTATTCTATTGTTTCACCCTCCCCTCAATCCCCTCCTCTCCTCGGCGAGTCCGCCTGAGTGCGGACGAGTCGCCCGAGGCGACCGTCAAGGGAGGGGACATTTTAGATACCCGCAGTTTGCTGCAGGGAGTATTCATTCTATTGTATCGACGTCGGCCTGGAAAAGGTAATAAAAAAGGGGTTGTATCTGCAACCCCTTTTTTTACTGGCGTCCCCAACGGGATTTGAACCCGTGTTACCGCCTTGAAAGGGCGATGTCCTAGGCCGTGCTAGACGATGGGGACATTTGGTGAGCCGCGTTGGATTCGAACCAACGACACCCGCCTTAAAAGGGCGGTGCTCTACCTACTGAGCTAGCGGCCCAAAGTATTTTTTACTTTACCTGTTAGGTAATTTTCTTGTCAAATACTCGGAGGGACTTTCTTTGTATATGGCAGGAGGCCACCAGTCAGTAGGATTTCCTTTTCTCTCTCATTGAAATCTGAACATGCCTCGAAGGAATAATTTTTTGTCAGGTTATGTATCTTGTAAGACTGATTTCCTTTTAATGATCTTTCTACATCCTCCAGGACCAGCCTGTCACCTCTTTCAATTCTCTCGTAGTCTTCAGATTTTGAGAATTTCAGAGGAAGGATGCCGAAGTTTATCAGATTAGACCTGTGGATTCTTGCATAGGATTTTGCAATTACCGCATGAATTCCGAGGTACATGGGCGCAATTGCAGCATGTTCCCTTGATGAGCCTTGACCATAATTGTTGCCTCCGACAATAATTCCTCCACCTCTTGACTTTGCTTCCTTTGCCCTTTTGCTGAAGGTGCTGTCAAGGTTAGTAAAAACGAATTCGGCCATAGCAGGTATATTTGATCGTAAAGGAAGGATAGAAGCGCCTGCCGGCATTATGTCATCTGTTGTGATATTGTCTGAGAGTTTAATGAGCACTTCTGCTTCGATCTTTTCTAAAAGTGGTTCTTTAACGGGCACGTCTTTTATATTTGGCCCTTTAATGATCTTTATCGTCTTTGCATCTTTTTTAGGTGGAATGAGCATATTGTCGTTTATGAGATAACTTGTGGGTTCTTCAAATTCCCCAACAGAGAGACCAGAGTCACGAGGGTCTAGGATCTCGCCCTTTATAGCGATTGCTGCACAGGAAATGGGACTTGCAAGATAGACAAAGGCCTCTTTATTGCCACTGCGCCCTTTAAAATTTCTGTTATACGATCTGATGGATATCTGGCCGGTACCAGGTGATCCACCCATGCCGATGCAGGGACCACAGGAAGATTCGAGTATCCTTGCGCCTGCTGCAACCATGTCAGCCATAAGCCCTTCACGTGAAAGCATCTCATAGACCTGTTTTGACCCAGGGTTTATCAAAAGGTTAACTTTCTCTGCAGCAGAGTTGCCTCTTAGGATAGAGGCAACTGTTCTCATGAGCTGGTAAGATGAGTTTGTGCAGCTTCCTATGCAGAGCTGATCTACCTTGGTGCCGGATAGTTCCCTTAAAGGGACAACATTATCAGGACTATGGGGTTTCGCAATCAAAGGTTCGATGGAATTCAGGTTTATCTCGAGAATATCAGCGTATTCTGCATCATCATCAGCAGAGAGTTCAACCCAACCATGCTCTCTTCTCTGTGCTTTCATATACTGTTTTGTTCTTTCATCACTCGGGAAGATAGAAGTTGTTGCGCCGAGTTCTGCACCCATATTTGTAATGGTGGCTCTCTCAGTGACGCTCAAATCCTTTATCCCAGGGCCACCGTATTCGAGAATTCTTCCTATTCCTCCCCTGACGGTGAGTCTTCTGAGAATCTCAAGGATCACATCCATTGCTGTGACCCAAGGTCTGTTTAGTTTGCCCAAGAGTTTTACGAGTACTACCTTTGGCATAATGAGTTCAAAAGGAGAGCCTGCCATGACAGTTGCTGCATCGAGTCCTCCTACACCTATGGCTATCATGCCCATTCCTCCACCTGCTGGAGTATGGCTGTCTGTACCGAGAGTAATTTTTCCAGGAACAGCAAATCTCTCAAGATGGACCTGGTGGCTTATACCATTGCCAGGCCTCGAAAAATATGCCCCATATCTTGCTGCAGCTGTCTGAAGGAAGTGGTGGTCATCGGGGTTCATATAATTTGTCTGAATCATGTTGTGATCAACATAAGAGACAACAAGTGGTACCTTCACCTCGTCAACTCCTATTGCCTCGAACTGCAGCCACGCCATGGTACCTGTCGCATCCTGAGTATATACCTGATCAACTTTCAATCCAACAGGGTTTCCTGCTTTTACCTTACCGTATGCCTTGTGTGCTTCGAATATTTTTTCTACAATGTTTTTTCCCACAATATAACAATGTAACATATCTGAAATGGCAAAGCCAAAGGCGAGGTTGGAAGCATCAAAAATTTTGTGGGGAATGTTACCCGAAGGTGGGTTTTATGATTTGTGTTTCTCCTTGATACCTCTTTAAACCCCTCCTTATCCTCCCCTTACCAAGGGGAGGTTTGGTGGGGTCAAGGAGGAAGTAAGCTTGAGATAAAGAGGCAAATATGTAAGAATAGAGAAAAAATAAACTACAAAAGGACTCATCATGCACCTATTTCAGTACCGTGGGGAGGAATTATTTGCCGAAGATTTAGCTGTCACGACACTTGCTGAGACATATGGTACGCCCCTTTATATCTATAGTTACAACACCCTCCTGAGACACTTCCGTGCTTATACAAGTGCATTTCAGGATTATCCCCATATCATCTGTTTCGCCCTTAAGGCGAACTCAAACATTGCAATACTGAGGCTTTTTGCAAAGAACAGAGGAGGTGCTGACATAGTTTCGGGAGGAGAACTCTACAGGGCATTGGAGGCAGGGATGTCTCCAAAGAAGATCGTTTATGCAGGTGTTGGTAAGACAGAAGAGGAGATACGGTTTGCCCTGAAGTCAAAAATACTCATGTTCAATGTAGAATCTGCGGATGAACTCAGGGAGATAAACAGGATTGCAGGTACAATGAGGCTCAAGGCTCCTATTGCTCTTCGGATTAACCCTGACATTGACCCTGAGACACATCCTTATATAGCAACAGGTCTCAAAAGGCATAAGTTCGGTATCCCGATAGAAGATGCCTTAGAGCATTACCGGGTTGCGTCGAGGCTGGAGAATATTAAGGTCATCGGTATCCATAAGCATATAGGCTCACAGATAACAAAGATATCCCCCTTTGTTGATGCCCTGCAGAATATACTCTTCCTTGTGGATAAACTCGGTAGCGAAGGACTGAATATCCAGTACCTTGATATCGGGGGAGGACTGGGTATCTCTTACAAGGATGAAGAACCTCCTGTCCCTAAAGACCTTGCACTGAATCTTATTCCTCTCCTGAAAGGGAGAAGGTTCACTTTGATAATAGAACCCGGCAGGTCTATAGTAGGTAATGCAGGGGTGCTCGTTACACGCGTACTTTATCAGAAAAAGGTTGAAGAGAAGGAATTTGTCATTGTTGATGCGGGGATGAATGACTTGATCAGACCATCCCTTTATGGCGCATACCATCACCTGCTTCCTGTAATCAAAAGAAGAAGGGATTCCGTCCTGTGCGATGTTGTTGGGCCGATATGCGAATCGGGCGATTTTCTCGCAAAGGAGAGAAAACTTAAAAAGGTAAAAAAGGGAGAATATCTCGCCGTCATGGGTGCTGGTGCATATGGGTTTTCCATGAGTTCGAATTACAACAGTCGCCCGAGAACAGCAGAGGTTATGGTCAGAGGCAGAGAGCACTTTCTGATAAGGTCTCGAGAGACATACCGGGATCTTATTAAAGGTGAGAGGATACCAGCGTTCTTGAAATGAAGATAAACTTCGCAAAGATGCATGGTTTAGGTAATGACTTTATTCTTATCGATTGCAGGCACGTAGAACTGAATAATCTATCAGAGCTCTCAAAAAAACTCTGCAATAGACGTTTTGGAGTCGGTGCTGACCAAATGCTTCTCCTTTTTGATTCTATCCACGCAGATTTTATGATGAGGATCTTTAATGCCGATGGTAGTGAAGTTGAGATGTGTGGCAATGGGATACGTTGTCTCGCAAAATATATATGGGACAGAAACCTCTCTGGCAAGAAAATCCTCCATATAGAGACCCTCGCAGGTATTATCATGCCGGAGAAGACAGGTGAGATGGTAAAAGTTGATATGGGAGAGCCAATCTTTGAGCCTGAGAAGATACCAATAAGAATTACCGAGGAGTCAAATCCCCCCTATCCCCCCCTTTCTAAAGGGGGGGTAGGGGGGATTATTGACTACCCATTGCAGATTGAAGACAGAGAGTTCAGGGTTACCTGTGTGTCTATGGGAAATCCTCATGCAGTCATTTTTGTTGAAAATCTTTCCCATTTCCCCGTAACATACTATGGCCCTAAAGTAGAAAACCAACCTCTATTCCCTAAAAAAACAAACGTGGAATTCATAGAGGTGCTTAATCCTACTGAAATAAAGATGAGGGTATGGGAGAGGGGTTCTGGTGAGACCATGGCATGCGGCACGGGAGCTTCAGCCGCAGCTGTAGCATCAAGCATGAAGGGCCTCACGGAAAAAAATGTCATTATTCACCTTCTCGGAGGAGACCTTTTTATCGAATGGGCAGGTGACAACCATGTTTATATGACAGGTCCTGCTGAAGAGGTTTTTGAGGGTAGTATCGACATTTAATAGTTAAAAAGGAGGAAGCAATGTTTAAAGGGTCGATAGTTGCAATTGTTACGCCTTTTAAAAAAGGAAAGGTTGATGAAAAGGCACTTGGTGATCTGATAGAGTGGCATATATCACAGGAGACGAATGGAATAGTGCCATGCGGCACAACAGGCGAAGCTTCAACGCTTGATTATAAGGAGCATTACAGGGTTATTGAGCTTACCGTAAAAACTGTTCATAAGAGGGTTCCTGTTATTGCAGGAACAGGTGCAAATGCTACTGATGAAACTGTCATGATAACAAAGCAAGCAAAAAAATTAGGTGCCGATGCAGCCCTGCTTGTATCGCCATACTACAACAAACCGACACAGGAAGGTCTTTACAGGCACTATAAAGCAGTTGCAGAGGCTGTAGACATACCTATTGTTTTATATAATGTCCCTGGACGTACGGCAGTGAACATACTTCCCTCTACTGTTGCCCGCCTCGCAGAGATAGAAAGTATCGTGGCAATTAAAGAAGCGTCAGGAGATATGAAACAGGTGAGTGAGATTATTCGACTCTGTGGAAACAAGATAACAGTTATCTCAGGAGATGACTTTACAACACTTCCACTCCTTGCTCTCGGAGGGAAGTGTGTTATTTCAGTATCTGCAAATGTTGCTCCAAAAGACGTGTCAATGATGTGTTCTTTATGGATGAAAGGGCAGCATGACAGGGCAAGGGCAATACATTACAAGATCGAGCCTTTAAATGCAGCCATGTTTATCGAGACAAATCCAATACCGGTAAAGACAGCCCTTGCGATGATGGGCAAGATACAGGAAGAGTTCAGACTTCCGCTCTGCGAGATGTCTTCAGCTAACAAGGACAAACTCAGGAAGGTTCTGGTTGATTTAAAGCTGATTTAGGAAAGATACTTTTTGATTCTCTCGATATCCAGGCTTTTTACTGCAGCTTTTTCAATACTAGTCTCCATGTCCTCGAGATAGGGAAAGACCCCTATAATGGGAACAGGGCTGATCTGTTTTATGACCTCTGGGTTCGTTTTTTCAGCAAGCGTACCATCAGGAGGCAGGCTATAGTTAATAATGATTCCCGCAACAGGGAGGCCCTCTTTTATTGCATAATTGACTGTGAGCATGGTGTGATTAATTGTGCCGAGACCTGGCCTTGAAACGATGATAATCGGCAATCCAAAGTCTCTTGCAAGGTCAAGCACAAAATAATCCCTTTTTATGGGGACGAGAAGTCCTCCAATTCCTTCAACCACAACCACTTCGTATTTTTTTGAAAGTTCTGCGTATGCCTTTTTAATCTTTTCAATATCCACAGGAATACCCTCAATCTCAGATGCAGGGAAGGGTGCAAGTGGGTTTTCTAAGCGAATTGGGGTAATCAAATCTATGGAATCATCCATACCTGCCATTTTTTTCAAAAACATTCCATCAGACGGGAGTAACACTCTTTCTTTAACTCTGAACTCTTCCGCCGCAGGCGGATGAACTCTGAACTCTGATTTTAGACATCCTGTCTCTATCGGCTTCATACCGCATACCTTGATCCCCAAAAACCCAATAGCCTGAATCAATGCCGCTGCTATAATGGTTTTACCCACTCCTGTATCTGTTCCAGTTATGAAAAAACCTCTCATCATACATCCAAAGTTGTAGTGAAAACAAAAATAAGTTGTATACCCCTCACCCTAACCCTCTCCCACAAGGGTAGAGGGAACTATATAATCATACCTTCCTTGAAAGTACTACTCCCTTTGTTTCCTCTTTCTTGATCGTACTCCCTTTTGTTTCCCCTCCC
Organism: Nitrospirota bacterium; assembly: GCA_043802315.1. Classification (GTDB taxonomy): domain Bacteria; phylum Nitrospirota; class Thermodesulfovibrionia; order Thermodesulfovibrionales; family SM23-35; genus DASPRG01. Next base: position 3,933 of record JAZDLE010000009.1, on the reverse strand, counting down.
TTGATGGGAGGGGTTGGGGAGGGTGAATTATAATTTGTTTAAGTCCTTCACCATAATATTTACACTCTTTCAGGGCTTTAATTAATCTATCAATGTCTTCAGCAGTATGTGAGGCAGTTATCGAAATCCTTATTCTCGGTTCCTTGACCGTAGGTGGCCGTATGGCCGGTGCAAAAACACCCCTCTTATAGAGATGCCTCGAGATCCTTAACGTATTTTCTAAAGTTCCTGTTCTTATAGGTATGATGGGCGTTTCACTTCCCATGATGTCATAGCCAATGTCTTTGAGAAGGTGAGCTACCTCATTTCTGTTTGCCCACAGCCTCTCTATCAATGCAGAATCCTTTTCTATCAGTTCCAGGGCGGCTGTGGATGCAGCCACGATACATGGGGGCAAGGTTGTTGAGAATATAAAGCTCTTCGCATTATTTATGTTCCACTCGATAATGTTAATACTGCCTGCAATGAAGGCTCCATATGAACCAAGGGCCTTTGAAAAAGTCCCCATCTGGACAATCCATGGCTCAGGTTTAATGTTGTAATGTAATAGTGCACCTTTGCCATTACCGAGGACGCCTGTGCCATGAGCATCATCTATATATAAGACCGCATTATAGTTTTTACAAATAGTAAAGATTCCTTCCAATGGAGCAATATCTCCCCCCATGCTAAAAACCGTATCTGTTACGACAATCTTCCTTTTTGCATCTTCTTTCCTTAATAACTCTTCAAGATGGCCTAAGTCTTTATGCCTGTATATCAGTGTCTTTGCTTTGCTCAGTCTGCATCCGTCTATAATGCTTGCATGGTTGAGTTCATCACTGAATATTACTGAATCCTTATCTGTAATGGCAGGGATGGCGCCTGTATTTGCCGAGTAGCCAGAGTTAAAGATAAGGGCGGCTTCAGTGTCCTTAAATTGTGCGACCTTATTCTCGAGCTCTTTATGAAGGATGCTACCTCCTCCTAAAAGCCTTGATGCACCAGAGCCATGGCCATACTCATCCATAGCCTTTTTAGCCTTTTCAATAACATAAGGATGGACTGAGAGGCCGAGGTAGTCATTCGATGAGAAGTTTATATATTCCTTCTCACCAAATTTTATCTTCGCCCCCTGTGGAGATGCCCGGTCTTGTATCTCCCTGAAGAGTCTTTTCCCTTTTAAAATCTGTAGTTTTTCTGAAAACATGAGTAATATTGTAACATGATTAGCTTTTACCCTCGTTTTTCAACGAAAGAGACTGAATTTAAAATTTTGTAAAAACCCCTTTTTTAACTATAAAAGTCTTGACAATTTTTTTTTCCCTGTGATATGCTTTCCCATCTTTTCCAATTCCTTCAAAAGAGAGGGCGGGGTATGTTAGAATTTAATTGGTCGTTTTTTGCTATGGTTGTAAATTTCTTCCTTCTTCTTATCATTTTAAATTTCATTCTCTTCAAACCTCTTCTCAAAATCTTCAAAGAAAGAGAAGACACGGTAAGAGGATCCCTTGATGCAGCAAAGGAAATGAGTAATAGGAGAGAGGAGAGCATTGCCAGGCTAAACAGGGAACTTGCTGAGACGAGGAACAAGGCAAAAGAGATATTTGAAACACTCAAAGCTGAGGGCCTGCAGAAGCAGAAGGAAGTTCTCTCACAAGCTGAGGCTGAGGCATCAGGAATACTGGATAAGGCCAGGGCAGATCTCAAGGCTGAGGTTGAAAAGGCAAGGAAGACATTGAGGACAGAGATTGATAAATTCTCTGACGAAATCGTGAGAAAGCTGGTGAAGGTATGAAAAGAAGAAGTTACTTCCCACTTGTAATTGCATTTTGTATTCTGAGTTTTGCCTTTGCATTTGTAGCTTTTGGGGCAGAAGAAGAGGCAGCTCATGCCCCGTGGTGGAAAGATTATTTCTGGAAGATTATCAACTTTGGAATCCTCTTTATTATCCTTTATAAATTTGGTAAGAAACCCCTCCAGTCAATGCTGAAGCAGAGGACTGAGATGATCGAAAAAACCCTTAAAGAGGCCAGGGAGGCCAAGGAACTCGCAGAGAAGGCGCTTCGTGAAGTAGATGTACGGCTTAAGGAAAAGGATAAGGAGATACAAGAGATTCTCTCGGTAACGAGGCGATCGGGTGAAACGGAGCGTGAAAACCTCATAGAACAAGGCGACAAGCTCAAAGAAAAGATATTAGAGCAGGCAAAAGCAAATATAGCATTTGAGCTCAAGCATGCAAAAGAGGCTATTAAGGCAGAGGCAGCCGAAATCGCGATTGAGCTGGCAGAAAAGAAGCTGAAGGAAAAGTTAACAACAGAGGAACAGGAAAAGCTTCTTGAGGAATCCATAGCTAAGATAGGGGGGAGTAATTGAAAAGGCTGAAAGAGATAAAGAAATATGCAAAGGTATTACTTGATACCGTTGGCATTGAAAAAGCACCTCAGGCTATAAGCGAGCTCAGTACCATCAATGACCTGATGGTGAAGAACAAAGATTTTAAGAGTCTCCTTGTTAATCCGCAGTTTTCCCTTGAGGAGAGGGAAAGAATAATCAAACAGATTGCAGGCAAAGTAAAACTTTCAGATTATATATTCAAATATATTCTCCACCTCACAGCGATAATGCTTATCATCAACCTGTCTGAGATTGTCAAAATTGCCACAAGCCTCTACCTTGAAAGGAAGAAAAGGGCAAAGGCTGTTGTTATGACTCCTGCTAAGATAGGCAAGGCTCAGGAAGATAAACTCCTTGCATCTTTGAAAAAGCTGACAGACAGGGATCTCGAAATAGAGTATGTGATGGACCCCTCCCTCCTTGGAGGCATTCAGGTCAAGGTTGGGAGCATGATATATGATACGAGTATCAAAGGCCAGTTAAGGCTTTTAAAAAATGAGCTTATGAAGGGGTGAAATTATGGCTATTGAAGGAATCAAAACAGAAGAGATAAGTGAGCTGCTTAAAAAACAGATAACCGATTTCGAAAAGAAGGTTGATGTCAGCGAAGTCGGCATCGTTACCTATGTCGGTGACGGTGTTGTGAGGATCTATGGCCTCGAAAATGCCATGGCTTCAGAGCTTCTTGATCTGCCGAACAATATCGTTGGAATGGTCCTGAACCTTGAAGAGGACTCTGTTGGAGCAGTTCTATTCGGTGAAGACAGACTCGTTAAGGAAGGTGACATTGCGAAGCGTACAGGAAAGATCATGGAAGCGCCTGTTGGTGAAGCACTGATAGGCAGGGTTGTGGATGCCATCGGAAGGCCTATAGATGGGAAAGGTCCGATAGCCACAAAAGAGACAAGAAAAGTAGATGTTGTAGCACCTGGTATCATAAGAAGGCAGCCGGTCAACCAGCCTCTCCAGACAGGCATTAAAGCAATAGATGCCATGATTCCCATTGGAAGGGGACAGAGAGAGCTTATCATCGGTGACCGGCAGATAGGCAAATCCACGATCATGATGGATACAATTATCAATCAGAAAGGCGGAGATGTTGTCTGCATCTATTGTTCCATCGGTCAAAGAAGGCCTGCTGTCGTCCGCCTGGTGAATACTCTCGAACAATATGGCGCAATGGCGCACACTATCGTCGTTGCTGCATCAGCAAGTGAGCCTGCTCCAATGCAATATATAGCACCCTATGTAGCCTGTGCGATGGGCGAGTATTTCAGGGATAAGGGAATGCATGCCCTTATCTGTTACGATGACCTCTCAAAGCAGGCCCAGTCTTACAGGCAGCTTTCATTGCTTCTCAGGCGTCCACCAGCCCGTGAGGCATATCCCGGAGACGTATTTTATCTCCATTCGAGACTCTTAGAGAGGGCTGCGAAGATGTCTGATCAGTATGGTGGCGGTTCTCTCACAGCCCTTCCAGTCATTCAGACCGAGGCTGGAGATATTTCCGGATATATTGCTACCAATGTTATATCCATCACAGATGGACAGATATTC
>JAZDLE010000008.1:0-3355 GCA_043802315.1 Nitrospirota bacterium | reverse complement strand
AGGATTATTTTACAGTTCCTTCAGCGTTTCTGCCTGGTAGTGGGTAATCAGGCTATCGATGATCTCATCGAGGTTCCCTTCGAGGACCTGTTCGAGTTTATGAAGTGTAAGGCCAACTCTATGATCAGTAAGACGGTTTTGAGGGAAATTGTATGTCCTTATTCTTTCACTCCTGTCTCCTGTTCCTACCTGTAATTTCCTCTCCAGGGCTCTCTCTCTTTCCTTCCTTTCCATTTCTGCCTCATAAAGCCTTGAGCGGAGAACCTTCATGGCCTTCTCTCTATTTTTAATCTGTGAGCGTTCGTCCTGGCACTGGACAATGAGTCCTGTTGGAATGTGGACAATCCTTACGGCAGAATACGTAGTATTAACTCCCTGACCTCCGGGTCCAGAGGAGCAGAATGTATCTATCCTGAGGTCTTTTTCATCAACCGTGATGTCAACTTCCTCTGCCTCTGGAAGTACGGCAACGGTTGCAGCAGATGTATGGATTCTTCCAGAGCCCTCGGTAACAGGAACACGCTGGACCCTGTGCACGCCGCTTTCATACTTCAGTCTGCTGTATGCGCCTTTCCCCTGGATCGAAGCAGTTACTTCCTTTATTCCTCCAAGGCCAGTAGAGTTCATATCTATCATCTCCACCTTCCATCGTCTATGCTCGGCATATTTCAGATACATCCTGAAGAGATTAGCAGCAAACAGGGCAGCCTCTTCTCCTCCTGTTCCTGCTCTTATTTCGAGTATCACATTTTTTTCGTCCCGTGGGTCTTTCGGAAGGAGCATAATTTTCAGCTCCTCTTCTATCTTTGGTTTCTTTTCTTTGAGCTCATCAAGTTCTTCCTGCGCAAGCTTGCGAAGGTCACCATCGCCTCCTTTTAAAAGCTCTTCTGCACCTTCTATGTCAGAGAGGAGCTTTGTATATTCCCTGATCTTCTCGACAAGGGGTTGGAGTTCAGCCTGCTCTTTTGAGTATTTCAGGAGTTCTGACGGCTTTGACAAAACTGCCTGGTCCATAAGGAGATTTGTCAGTTCTTCATATTTATCTTCTATTGTCTTAAGTTTTTCGAGCATCTAACTCCTCTATTTTGAGAACCTCTTCGAGCGCCTTGATCGCAACCTCAATCTGGTCATCATCAGGCTCTCTTGTTGTAAGCCTCTGAAGCTGGAGGCCTGGCTGTATGAGAATGTTTATCAAGGGATTGTTTTTCATTTTGAAGGAGAGTTTCAAGAACTCAAAGGAAAACCCTGCTATTGCAGGAATGAGGATGAGCCTTGAAAGGAATTTATTCGTAAATGACCAGTCCTGGGGGATGAGGGAAAAAGTGAGTATGCTTACCACCATAACAATAAGTAAAAAACTTGTGCCGCAGCGGGGATGATGAGGGCTATAATCCTTTATTTCTTTTGGAATAAGCCCCTTGTTATTCTCATATGCATGAATCACCTTATGCTCTGCACCATGGTACTCGAATATCCTCCTCATCTCTTTCCAGGTACCAACAGCGGCTAAATATGTGAGGAAAAATATTATTCTGATAATACCATCAACGAGGTTAAAAAGGAGGGAGCTCTTTGAGACGGAGGGAAAGAGGATTCCCAGGAGCTTTGTTGCATATAAGGGAAGCACTATGAAGACAGCTATACCGAGGATTATGGCAACAACAATAGTTAAGCCAAGAGAAAGGGGACTTGTCGGTTTTGTATCTTCCTCTTCGTATGCCTTCCTCGCAGAAAACTCTATAGCCCTTATGCCGATAGAGAGAGCCTGATAGAGTGCCACAGCACCCCTCAAGACAGGAAGCTTGAAAATCTTAGGGATATTTTTTAGAGCCTCCCTTTTTACATGAATGTCCCCTTTTGGCCCCCTGACTGCTACTGTCCAGCCCTTCCGGGACTTCATCATAACACCTTCTATGACTGCCTGACCACCTATGTTTTCCATGATTATTTCAAAAAAAATCGTTAGTCTAAGACTGAAGACTAACGATTATGACCTTTTTCTTTCTCTACTTCTCTGTGCTTGTTGCTAGTTTCTTGGGGTATTTTTTCCTGAACTTCTCGACCCTTCCCTCAGCATCAACGATCTTCTGCTTTCCTGTAAAAAACGGGTGGCACTTCGAACATATATCCACGCGTATCTTCGGCTTTGTTGACATTGTGGTAAATGTTTCACCACAGGCACATACAACCGTAACCTCTTTATATGCTGGATGAATTTTTTCCTTCAATCTTTCCCTCCTATAATTAATTTAGTCTGTAGCTTAATAGCTTGTTAGCTTGCCAGCTTGATGACTAATAATTTTAATAGATTTAATAAACTTTTGGCAAGCAGAGTTGTAGAGGGTATAAAAAACTTACGGTTTTACTGGCCATCACCGGCACGTTCGACATCGTCGTCAACCCATACCATCCCTAACTTGCGCCCTTGAACTGTTCTTGCTTTGCCAGGACGATAATGAGGGCAATAAGGCAAAGGACTCTTTCACTTTTAGGGCTTTCGAAGATAACAATATCAGGCTGGTTTCTGTCAGCACCAACGGTCTCCTGTTCAGCAATACCAAGAGGCAGGTTTCTTTCTTTGATAAGTTGGTTAATCCATTCAACAAACTTTTGATTGGCAGTGCGTTCAGTTTTGTGGATAGTTGTATCAAAGGGGCTTGTAACTTTGATAGGTTTTTCAGTGAGCTTGGTTTTTTTCATCCTGACAGTATTTTAAAATCTTCTTCCGTAATCTGTTCCTGGTTTAACATTTTATAGAACAGTATCTTTGGAATGTGATGGTGGGTGCGGAAGTCATCATACGTAGGCATCAGGTAAAGAGTTCCCTTACCTTTTCTTTTGTGCCCCTTTCATGTATCTCAAGGATATATGGTTTATGGGATGCTCGATTAGGACTTTTGATGAAGAGATCGAATTCCTCCGTATACTGTTCTGCATAATCCGATGTCATATCAATCAGATCATCCAGTGCTGCCTCAGGAGTATTACCTTCAGTAGCAAGGTCGAGTTCAGGACAGCTTGCTACATAAACTCCTTCAGAAGGTTCAATTATCGCAGTTAATTTTCCAGAAACATCTTTTATTGCAATAGGCATACCAAACCTCCTTTAGTTTTTATTGTATCCCTTAAATGCTTTATTAACAATTATTTTCGGAATTACTAATGCGGTTATAAGTAAAGCTACATTGATGTCATTCCCGCTTGTCGGGTCGCCTCGGGCGACTCGTCCGCACTCAGGCGGACTCGCCGAGGAGAGCTGAGGAGAGAATCTTTCTGAAAAACCCAGAAGGATTGCGGACAAGCCGCAATGACAGAAAGTGATAAGAATGTCGCCTTACTAATGCCCGTCTTAGTA
>JAZDLE010000007.1:0-10959 GCA_043802315.1 Nitrospirota bacterium | reverse complement strand
TTCCTGTAGCAACATATCCCTTCCATGCATTGATTCCACCTTCAATATTGTAAGCCTCATTAAATCCTTGTCCCGTTAATAGTGCAGCTGCTGCCCTGCTCCGATTTCCCATCCTGCAGTAAGTTATTGTAGGTTTGGCAGAATCTAATTCATTAATTCTATCCAGAAGGTCTGATAGCGGTATCAGCAACGCCCCTGGGAGGTGGCCTTCGTTGTATTCTTCAGGCTCACGGACATCAATCAATGTCAATTCCCCTTCTTTTTTCTCGGCAATCCATTTTCTTACTTTATCTGTACTTATCATCTCTACTTTTCTGAAGGAATCCGTTATCTTCATTGTCAGATTTAAAATGCTTGTTTCATGAGTACTGTTATGAAAACCTTTCTTCCTTCCAGGGGTTTGCAGAATTACTGTATCCCCTTGTCTCCCAGAATCCTGGCCTATCTTCTTTTAAAAATGCTATGCCTCTCACCCATTTTGCACTTTTGTATGCATATCTTTTGGGGACAACAAGTCTCAAGGGAAAACCGTGCTCACGTGTCAAGGGCTTACCACCAAGACCATAGGCAAACATAACATTATTATCCATTACTACTGCAATTGGCAGATTCGCTGTATATCCATGCTCAGCAATTATCTCGACAAATTTTGTCTCCTTAAGGGGTTTTGTCATAGAGGCTATGGTTTTAAAGAAAACCCCCTTCCACCGAAGATCCAACTTACTCCAACCCGTAACACAGTGAAAATCAGTAGTGAGTTCCGTAGTCGGCAAGGAGAGGAACTCCTTGTACATTAATTTCAGAGGTTTTTCGGCAAGCCCTGTAACGGTAAATGACCACTTTTTCTCATCGAACTCAGGAATATCTCCGTATTGAAATACTGGGAAATCCTCTACTAATCTCTGGCCCGGTGGAAGTCTATCCTTTTTACTCATTTCTTCACCTTCTTAAGTAATTTTATTGTCTCTCTCAAAAAGGCGGGCAAATCGGATGGTTGTCTTGAAGTAACAAGGTTGCCATCAACAACAACTTCCTTGTCTTCATAGAGAGCACCAGCGTCCTTCATCTCCTGAGCCACGGATTTGTAACAGGTAGCATGCCTCCCTTTGAGCAGACCTGCTGATATCAATGTCTGAGGGCCATGGCATACTGCTGAAACAGGTTTATTCTTGCGAAAAAAATCTTTGGCTATCTCAAGGGCATCTTTCTCTTTCCTGATAGCTTCGGGTGCCTTTCCGCCTGGAAGAATAAGAACAGCATATTCATCGGGATCTACTTCCTTCAGGGTTTTATCCACCTCAACTTCATATCCATGTTTCCCTTTTATCTTCCCTTTTTTCATTGAAGCAATATCCACTTCAATCCCTTCTTCTTTTACCCGGTAGTAGGGAACAAGAAGTTCCGTATCTTCAAAATTATCAGCACTTATGATTAATGCCTTCATCTTCTTCACCTCCCATATTATTACTTTACTGTTGATTTACAGGGCTAAGCCCGAGAATGAGCGAAAATACTATATCCTACCTCCTATTACCGTTTAAAAATAAAGTTAACTTTATCATGAAAAAAAGATGCTTCCATTTTTGCTCCCTATTTATCTATAAATATTATTTGATCCTTCATTGGCTGACTCTACCCGGAGAAGGAAAGCATGGGCAGAGAGACCAGCGCCGAAGGCTACCATGATGCACCAATCCCCTGGTGCGATACCTCTGTCTAAAATTTTCCGGAGAACAAACCATACTGTCGGTGAAGACATATTTCCATATTCAGCCAATACATCTCTACTCGCATTGACCTGCTTTTCAGAAAGTCCTATCTCATCCCTGACAGTACTGATTATCTTTTCTCCTCCTGGATGGAGGGCCCAGTGTTGAATGTCTTCAACTTTTAAACCCATCGGTTCAAGTAAATTCATTACTACCCTGGCAACCGCTTTACTTGCCACATGTGGCAGGGTAAGAGAAAGCTGATTGTAAAGCTGTCCATTCCTGTGGACATATCGCACAGCATTCCGATATTCAGTAGCATAGCTGCTTTTGGAGGCAATCAGTTCCAATCCCCTGGGCTGATTCCAGAGAACCGCAGCTGCTGCTCCGTCAGAAAAGATGGCATTAGAAATGATAAGACCCGGGTCATCACCCATCTGGAATGTGGCACTACATATTTCTACAGAAACGCTTACTACGACGCAATCGTCATTTCGCTGTAAAATATCCTCGCAGATCTGTAAGTTTGGGATAGCACCTCCACAACCACTGCCTACGAGGTCATAAGCCCTTGTATCTCTTGATAATCCTAACTCTTCTATGAGATAGGTCGATACACCTGGACAGATATATCCTGTGCATGTATTCACCACCAGTCCAGAAACTGCATCAATAGTCAAACCAGCCTGATTCAGAGCACTAAGAATTGCCTCTCTGGAAAGTGTGACAGCCCAGTGGGTGAAGCGGGCAATGCGGCTATCTGGTTCTTCATTGATGAGACATTCAGGGTCTTCAACGGCAAGATACCTGCGTTGAATACTTGGATGGCCAAATACCTTCTGCATAATCGCACGGTTTCTCGTGTTGAGTTTCTCTGCATAATGTTTATTGAGAATTTTCACTGCTTCTGCCTGATCTATACTGAATGGGGGAAAAGCAACTGCCACCGATGCTATGCGACTATTTTCCTGAAGCGTTATCATGCATCAGCTCCAAAGAATCTGAGTCCACGCCTGATGAATCGTGTATGTTTCCAGAGTGGCGGCTGAATCCCCAATCTGTAGCCAATGCGGTGAATACATGAGAGATACGAAAGGCTGAGGGAATCTGTACTGAGATAATTCATATGTGTGGACATGGCTGCTTTCAATTCTTTCATGAGCCACTCTATATCCAGTGTTGGGGAAATGTAAAAAACTGGTTTGAGCATCTCTCCCTGAGGGAGTTCAAGCAATCCTTGTTTCCGCGCCAGCTGTTCCAGTTCTGTCCCCGGATAGATTCTTATCCCCACATTGAAAAATGCCACATCTCCCGGTCCTATGCATCTTTCTGCAAAGGTAAAGGTCTCCCGCACAGTCTCCTTTGTTTCACCTGGACCTCCAAACATGAATATCCAGAGGCAGGGTAGCTTGTGGCGATGGATAACATGCGCAGCATGATAAACATGCTCCCCATTAAAGTTTTTCCTGAGTCCATTAAGAACGGTATCAGAGGCACTTTCCACTGTGACACCTATACCCACAAAGCCGGCATGCTCCATTACAGAAAGGAGCTCGTCATCAATGAAGAGGGGGTTCAGTTCCAAGCTCTGAAGACGGACATTCAATCTTTCCCGAGAAAGTCTCTCACAGAGAGCGATGGCATGGTCACGGGGAGAGTTAAAGACATTATCAACAAACTCAAAATCCCTTAGCCCGGTCGGTGCAGATTTTTTTATGGCTTCAACAACACTTTCCGGGTGACACAACCGATAATCCCTTCCCTCACCCATGGGGTATGTGCAGTAGATGCATTGATAAGGGCATCCGCGTTTTGACTGAATGGGCACAGTGGAAAGACTGGAAAGGTAAACATCTACATCAAGCCAATGATAAAAATCAGGGATTAAGCAGCCATTCGAAAATTGTGACTGGTAACGTGGATTTTTTGTAAGGATATTATTTTCCAACGTAGCTATTCCGGAAACCCGATTCAAGTCCTCACCATTTGAAAGGGCTCTCAGCAGTTCTGGAAAAACAACTTCTCCATCTCCAAGTACCGCTACTGATACACCTGAATAGTGAAGCAATTCCTCGGGCATTACTGAAATTGCAGAACCACCAAGAACAATAGGAGCCTCTGTCCTGCAACGAATGCTTTCTATAATACCTGGCAGATCTCTGAAAAACTCAACAGGATTTTTCATATCGTTATTGTCAATGTTCCTTACAGAAAGACCTATTAAGTCAGGCTTTGATCGTTTTAACTCAGAATCTATGGCATAAAAGAGATCCTGGCAGAACATTAAATCCAGTAATCTGACCCTATGACCGGCCCGCTCAGCAGACTCTGCTACAATGCATGCCCCAAGGGGCATTACAGGAACAGGTTGTTTGCTGCGATTGGTGCTGATAATGAGAATATTCATGCTTTATTGCTTCTGTGCTTCCGGAAATATGGGGAATTCTCTATAAGCGACCAAAGAAAAAAAGGAAGACCAATAGCACATCTCTGATTTTAAGTCTTCCTTTTCAAATTGATACAGCCTGTGCTATTTTTCTACTCTAAGTTTACTGATAGTGGCATATATCTCTGGCTCAAGATTTACAGATCATCAAATAAAATCTATTTTTTACAACTATTACCTCGAAAGCCTTAGTAACGTATCATAGAACTCTCCGTAAGCTACAGGTCTAGGAAGTCCTGCTATCTTATATGCTTTTAAAGGGTCAGGGAACTCCTCATAGGTACAATCTTTCGGTTGATGGATATTTATGCATATATAGCGGGGAATTGGAAAGGCATTAAACTTCTTGTAGTATTCCCTCATGAACTTTAAAATTTCCAGTTTTTCCTTTGTAAGCGGACAGGTCTTGCTCGTTCCCTCTCTGTCCGCAATAGCACAGGCTACTTTTTCATTCCAGTCATCAAAATTTACGAGATACCCTTCATCATCTAACTCAATTTTTTTCCCTTCAACCTCTACCGCTGGCATACGTTACCTCCTTAACATTTTTATTTCAGTCTTGCTTCTACAGCAGACCAGTTTATGTTTTTAAAGAAGGCCTCAATGTAATCAGCCCTCTTCAAACCATAATCAATCATAAAGGCATGCTCAAATACGTCCATTATCAACAAGGGAATACACCCTGCAGGATGAGAGACATCATGTTCGTTTATCCAGAAATTTATCAGTTTTCCATTGGTAACATCTTGATAGAGGACAGCCCAGCCAATTCCCCTCATGGTCCCTACTGCCTTAAAATCCTTTTCCCATGTCTCATAACTTCCAAAATCCTCCGCCATCTTTTTGGCAAGCTTCCCTTCTTTATTCATACCCCCTTTGCCGCCAAGGTTTTCAAAGTAGTATTCATGGAGCCTCATACCATTAAATTCCCACCCGAGTCTTCTCTTGAGCTCAGCGTATTCAGGGGTACCAGTTTTACCATCCTTCAACATCTGATTAAGAGTATCCATTACTTTGTTAGTATTATTAACATAACCCTGATAGAGAGTAAAGTGATTTTTCAAAAGTGTCTCGCTAAATCCCTCCATCCCGATGAGCTTTGCATAATCCTTTCCAGTGTACGGCATAATTTTTACCTCCTTTTCTAATGTGGCCTTGAGAGGAACCGAATAACTGAATAATAGAGCTGCTCCTCCTAAGCCTGTTATTGTTAAAAATTCACGCCTGTCCAGCATAACGACCTCCTTTCCCTTACAGGTAACGGGTGTTTTCAATGAATTATACAGCAGATACATAAAACAGAAATATCGGTATAAGTCTGATTTTTTTGTAGGATTTTATCTTTTTCTTTTATCGGTGTTTATCCTACAAGGAATATGAAATCCCTATCTTTCAGGGCTTGAGTCTCAAATGAGTTTCTGAACGGAATGAGGGCTAAATCATTATCTATCAAAATTTCTCAAATCGTACAAACTCACTGAGTTCTCTCCTGAATGCTCTCGGAAGTAAGGTAATACCAGACCTCAGATAACCAACAGCTACGAGCATAGGTATTATTTTGTCACTAGGAATATGAAACTCCTTTTTGACACATTCTTCATCAAATCCATCCATGGGGTGTGTCTCAAGGCCAAGGCCTTTCGCAGCAATCATCAGGTTCATGGCAAACAAAGCGGTATTTTTTACTGCAAAGATCTTCCTTTTCAGGCTGTCTTCAGAATCGTAGAGGTTTTTTGACATTTCTGTATATATTTTCCTGATATCGGGTTTAATATATCCCAATCTCTGCCAGCTATCCAGCACCCTTTCCAAATTTTCTTCAACTCCTCCGGGGTCTGCAATCATAATCAGAACTGCTGAAGCCTCCTCAACTTTTGGTTGATTAAAAGCACATTGTCTCAATACTCTTTTTCGTTCAGGATTTCTCACTACAATTACCTTCCATGGTTGGAGATTGAAAGATGAAGGCGAAAGATTCGCAATCTTAAGGAGTTCCATAAGTTTGTCATCAGAGATCTCTCTACCAGGTTCGAAGAAATTGATTGAACGTCTCTCCGTTATTGCCTGAATCACATCCATAGTTACCTCCTCAACATCGTTCCTCTTTATTTTTTTAGCTTAAAGGTCACTGAAATAGTAACATAATGATTGAACTGATAACAGACAGAATATGGTGTTGGAGCGGTTTCTTTTGCCGATGGTCATACGGTTAGTCTTAGATAAAGAAAGAGGCAAAAGTCATGGAGAAGGACAGAATGTCCGTCGACAATGAGCGACTTCATTAATTGCTATTTCTGATTATCTCATCGAGAGTAATACTATTTGATTCAAGGAGCTGTACCAACAACCTAAAGCCACCACATGGTGGAGAGTTCTTTCCATGCTGGATAAAATCACAATCTTTTTCATAAAAGGGACAGGTGATGCACATATTGTACACAAGCATTTCTTCAGTTGCTCTATTGGGAACCTTCTCAGACTTCAGGAAGATAATTTTCTTTCCCTCTTGTAACAATTTCTCAACCACTGTAAAACCCTTACAAGCAAATTGATTGCTCTTTGAGGGTTTATAATAGGGACAAAATATTTTACAAAGTCTTTTTTTCAAAATAAACGCTCTCATAGTACAGCACTATTCTTATTGTATAATAAATATATTGTATGAAATATTTTCTTGCACAAGAAGCCGTCCTGAAATGGCTTGAAACTCCCTGTGTATATCATATCAATAATGATGAGCTGTATGAACTTGATAGAGACTCTTTTGAATTTCTGAAAGACTGTTCCGAATCTGGATGTAGCTCGCAGAAGAGTGAATTCATTGATTATTGCCTCAAAGAAGGAATCTTGACAAAAAAGAGAGTTCCCATAAAACGACCCTTTCTGATAAAGCCTCCTGATCCTTCCTTGAGGTACCTCGAATTACAGATCACGGACAAATGTAATCTCACATGCAGACACTGTTATATAGAGGACAGAGGCCGAAACGAGCTTTCAGAAGCCCAGGTAAGAATAACTTTAAATGAATTTGAACAAATGCAGGGATTAAGGATACTCATTACCGGAGGAGAGCCGTTACTCCATAGCAGATTTGAAGTAATAAACGAAATGCTTCCCCAATTCTTTATCAGGAAGGTTTTGTTCACCAATGGTCTCTTACTGGATGAAGAAAGAATAAAAAATCTCAATGTTGATGAGATCCAGATCAGTATAGATGGTCTTGAAGATGCTCATGACTCTCTGAGGGGAAAGGGCACTTTCAGACTGGCAATGAAGGCTATCAACCTTTCACTTGATCATGGTTTCCATGTCTCAATTGCAACAATGGTTCACCCAGGAAATCTCGGGGGCTTCGATGAGATGGAGAGACTTTTTAAAGATATGGGTATAAAGGACTGGACTGTCGACGTTCCCTGTGTAACAGGAAGGTTACAAGAAAATACCGAATTTCAGATAAGGCCTTATGAAGGCGGAAGGTATCTCAGATATGGGTATGGCGGCGGTCTCCATACAGGAGCGTCAGGTTTTGCTTGTGGTTTACATTTAATGGCTGTAATGGCTGATGGGAAGGTTGCAAAATGTACTTTTTATTCTGATAGTGCTGTTGGCAGAGTAGAAGAGGGATTAAAGGTATGTTGGCAGAGGATCAAACCTGTAAGGCTTGATGAGCTTAAATGCGATTGTGAATATATTGAATCCTGCAGAGGAGGATGCAGATACAGGGCTGAACTTTTTGGAGATCCTCTCGGCAAAGACCTTGACAGGTGTGCTCTTCATGGTATTATATAACCCTTCAATACCCGGGCATGAATCCCGGATGCTCCACAGAAAGAGGAATCAGATGACAATCACAAAATTATCGAAAAAAATCTCAACCACCTGTAAGTGCAAAAACTCCTGTTAATATTTCTGAGGAACTAAAGCGCAAATAACCACTGAAATGAGAGGGCGTGCTTTTCAGCACGCCCTCATTTTTTGATATTCTTAAAGCCCTTTCTCCTGCTGTTCGAAATTCTTTATGAATTGGGCAACCTAAATACCGAGATAAACACATTTGATATTATTCATGCAATCATCGGCATCCTTCTTTTCGAGATGTGTCGTAAGCTCATGTTTATCCTTGCCTTTATCATGTTTGAAATAAACGATATAGGCATTTTTCTGTGCACTAAATTCAAGACTCATATCGATACCATATCTTGAAATTTCAGGGTACATCTCAAGGATCTTCTTTTTCAGATCATCAATCGTATAACCCATAGGAGACCTCCCTTCAAAAAAAGTTTAATGGTTAAATGGTTAAAAGTTAAAGAAATAAATGCTTCTGAAACTTTTACCTTTAAACTATTGAACTTTGAATTTCATTACGCCCAGGGGGTGCCTCCTTCAACAATGCTGTGCTCTTCCCACATGAACCAGCTTCCTGTATCTGAAAGAAAGAAATAGGTATTCGCAAAAATATTGTAATGGTCCTGCTCTTCTTTAACAAGTCTCTCAAAAAGAGATTTTTCCTTCTCCGTTTTTACCTCTAATGCAGCCTTTTTATAAAATTCAACACCTTCCTTTTCCATCTGCATTGCAATTTTAAATGCCTCGAGCTCATCCATAGTTGCCTCTACCCTCTTCAGCATTTCATCCTTCATCGATAAAAAGACTGTCTTGATATTCTTCATTGGGCTAAAATCCTTACATGATATACTCAGTCCTTTGAATATCTGAGAAAGAGTCTCGATATGTCTTTTTTCATCCTCAACTATGGTCAGGAACATTTTTTTACCAACGGGATTTCTTGTCTTCTCAGCAGCCTCAGTATAGAATTTTATCGCATCCTTTTCCATCCTGATCGCTATTTCAATAGCATTCATATTGATACCAAAAAATCCTGAGATTTTCTGGGCTTCTTCACCTCCTTCTACACATAATTTTATAAAAGCGTTCTTATTATATCATATTCTTATTTCATGAAATCTCGTCTCATTTCGATAGAGATATCTCTGTGGCTTTGTCCATACTGTAAATGGGATATATCTTGTAGTTTTCTACCCAAGGCTGCCTAATAGTAAAATCTGTTCTGTGCCAGAGAAAAACCCAGGGTGCATCTGCACCAATCAGTTCCTCTGCCTTTTTATAACAGAGATTCCTTTCTTTTTCATCCAATGCATGTTGTCCCTTTTCTATCATTACGTCGACAGCTAAATTACTATACCTTGTCCTGTTACCACCTGCACCAAAATTAGAAGAATGAAATAAGGGAAAAAGGAAATTCTCAGGGTCAGGGTAATCAGCCCACCAGCTCAGATAGAACATATTGGGTTCTCCCTTGTTAAGGGCTTCTTTATACGCACTCCATTCGAGCTGTTTTATATTCACATCTATTCCGATAGCCTTGATATAAGACTGGATAACCTCTGCAATATCAATAACTTCTTGGTCTGCTGTTACATAAAAACTTATTGTGATGCCCTCCTGCCCTTCACTTTTAATAAGTCTTCTTGCCTTTTCAGGATTGTACTCATACCGCAGCTGGTTATTCCACTTTCGGATGGTATCAGGCACAGGCCCCTCTGCTAACCTTCCACGACCTTCGTAAATCGTATTGAGTATCTTTTCCCTGTCAATAGCATGATTAATCGCTCTTCTGATATTAAGATTATGAAAAGGAGGTTTTGAACAGTTGAGACCAAGATAATATGTGTTGATTCCCTTAAGGGATGAGATAAAATTTTGCTTTGCTGGATCCTTTCTATATCTGAGATACTCCGAGGCTGGTATTGTAATGATATCAAGGTTTCCGAGTTCAAACTCCGTTACCGCCGTCAGGTCTTCAGGTATTATCCTGTAAATTATGCCTCTGACCTTTGCAGGTATATCAAAATAATCATCTTTTTTTTCGAGGCGTAACTCCCTGTTCGGTAACCATTCTTTCAGGACAAAAGGCCCTGTTCCTACTGGATAACTTGAAAAATCAGGTCCGCGTCTTTCAACCTCCTCGCAGGGTACAACATAAGCAGCAGTCATCGTAAGGAGACTGAGAAAAGGAGAGAAAGATTTCTTTAATCGTATCTCGAATGTATAATCATCAATTATTCTTATTCCTTTAATATCTTCAGCCCTGCCCTTCATAAAGTCATCGGCACCAAGGATTTTTTCTAATACCCACGTGTTGGGAGATTTGCTTTTATTGTCTAATATTCTTTTAAAGGAATACTTAAAATCATAGGCTTTAACTTCCCGTTTATTCGAGAAATAAACACCTTTTTTTAATCTGAAGGTATAAATCAGACCGTCCCTGGATATTGACCACTCTCTGGCGATATCAGGTTGGACGCTCAGGTCCTCACCGAGTCTTACGAGGCCGTTAAAGAGTTTCGCAGCTATTGATCCTCCCGTGACATCAACGATGAGAGCAGGGTCAAGAGTCGTGGGATTTGTATTAAGTCTGTAATAGATATATCCTTCTATACGGTTGCTTGATGAACAGGAAAAGGGATCAAATAAGAGGCAGCAGGTAACAAAAAGCAGAGTCGCCGACTTTAAGATTCCTGACATATCCACATTATAGAAAAGTTTTTATAATCCTGCAGGGTATTGAAAAAATGTACCCTGTCACCCTGAACTCGTTTCAGGGTCTCATACATATTATTCTTGATTATTAAATGCTTACTTACTAAGGAGTTCATAAGTAAAACCACACCCCCTCACCCTTGCCCTCTCCCACCAGGGGAGAGGGAGTAGATTTCCCCTCCCTTGATGGGAGGGGATTGAGGGGAGGGTGTAAAAATATGTGTTCTTACTTATGGTCTT
>JAZDLE010000006.1:0-3342 GCA_043802315.1 Nitrospirota bacterium | reverse complement strand
GGTCAGGTGCCAAAGCCTGGAGAAGTCAGTCTTTCCCATAATGGAGTTCTCTTTTTGGATGAGCTGCCTGAATTCAAAAGGAATGCGCTTGAGGTCCTGAGGCAGCCCCTTGAAAATGGTGAAGTAACTGTATCAAGGGCTATTGCATCCATCACATATCCAGCCAGCTTTATGCTCGTTGCTGCCATGAACCCCTGTCCCTGCGGAACGCTTCCTTGACGTCAAGGTAGACCTGCATTTCTATTTTTTCTTCGTGCACCTTTATCTTCTTCACGATGGTTGAGATTTTTCTCGCCCTTGTCTGGTCGTCAAGGAACTCCCAGTTTTTCCCGAAAGAGTAGATCTCCTCGAAAGATGCTTTCAGCGCATCATAAGCGACCTGCGACTGGTCGCCTGAGTCGGAGATTTTTTCCTGAGCAAGCCTGTTCTCGTTTAATTGGGCTTTGATTTTTTCGTAGCGCCTCTTAAAGTCGAGGTCGTCTATGAGACCTGACTCCAGCTTCTCAAGGAGGGTTTCCAGCCTTGCCTCGAGATCCTTCTCATTCCTCCTAAGCCTTTCGAGGTTCTCTTTCCTTTTTTTCGGTTTCGCCTCCTCCCTGAGAAAAGCCAGCATTTTTTCTTTGTCCTGCAGGAAAGGCTTGTCCTTTGAAAGGTCATTCAGGGTCTGGACAACGAAATCCTCGAGTTCCCTTGCGGGGACTGTCATGCCTGTGCAGACAGTCGTGCCTTTCGAGCCGTAGTTGTGGCACTTATAGTAACTGTATGCCTTGCCGGAGGATTTTTTTGCGAAGGTGTAGCCGTGCATCGGTCCTCCGCACTTCCCGCACCGGAGAAGCCCTGAAAGCAGGTAGGTTCTGAATGCCCTGGTGGGCTTTCTGCTTATGGAGTCCAAAGACTCTTGCGCCTGCCTGAAGATTTTTTCAGGCACGATGGGCTTGTGCAGACCGCTTGCCACCTTCCATCCCTCTTCCTGGACTTTTTTGAGCCTGCCTGTCTCTAAATCAGTCTTCCTTTTCCCGTACCAGATTTTTCCGATGTATGTCGGGTTGGTCAGGATCCTGTGGATGCTTGACGATGCCCATGTCGTTCCCTTCCTGGTCTTTATTCCGAGGGAATTCAGGGTGTGCGTGGTCTTCCTTATGCTCCTGGTCTCTATGAATGTGTCAAAAATCCTCTTCACAACCTCAGCCTCTTCAGGGTCGGTGTAGAGCTTTTTCGGCTCAGGGACGAGTTCACCTGCCTTTTTTCGTGCCTTCTCCTCAGGGACTCCCTTTTCGGTCATCTCGTCGACTATCCTCTGGAAGGTGGTATAGCCGTATGGAACGATCCCGCCGTTCCATTTGCCCAGGGAGGCTCTGTGATACATGTCGTTCGCAACCCTTTCCGCTACCACCTCTCTTTCCAGCCTTGCCATCAGACCCAGCAGGTCTCTTGTGAACCTTCCGAGGGAGGTTGAGCTGTCTATGCTCTGGGTGATGGAGATGAAGCGGATGCTGTTCTCCTGGAAGAAGTCTACCAGCTTTATCAGGTCCCTGAGGGAGCGGGTGATGCGGTCAAGGGCTGTCACAAGGACGGCTTGGATTTTTCCCCTACGGCAGTCCTCCATCAGGCTCTCAAGCTGCGGCCTTTTCGTGTCCTTTGCGCTGATTCCGGCATCTTTATAAACCTTGTAGACTTGGAATCCGTTGGCTGTGCAGTAGGCCTTAAGCCTGGACTCCTGGGTGGACAGGGACTCCCTTTCCACCTGGTTCAGGGTCGAGACCCTGACATAGAGTCCGGCTGGAAGCCCAGCCGACAACCCGGCTGCAGTGCCTGTCCTTTCAGGAGAGGGATTTTTTGAGGCTGCAGATTCCATTTTTTGTCCTTTTAGAGATTCAAAGGTTGATGTTGTGTCCAAGTATATTATTATTAAAATAAGAATGTCAAGCTCTTACGCTGAGGGTTAAGTCAAGCGTTCCTGGGAAGGTGGCGCTGGTAACTGTAATGTTGGTTAACTGCCCCGCCACCAGCTTAATTAAGAGAAGTTTCAATAGGGGAAATCCGAGAGGGTGTAAATTAAGGGGCGATATTATTATTCTCGGATATTCTGAGAAAATTAAACATATTGATTTTGTTTGATTTTTATCAATACATTTGATTAAATTCGGATATTAGAAGTTAAGAATAAAGGCGAATTTATTAATAACTTAGGACTAATTTAAGACAAACCCATGGCACCCTGGTTGAGACCAGACAGACAAAAAATATTCCTCTTGTTGGGATTCTTATTGTTCTTTCCTTCGCCGGTATGGTTAATTTTTGTTGTCGCCTTTGTGCCTGCAATTTTTACTCTGCATATCACACTGGGCATAATAATGGGAATGACAAGCGTCATATTGAAAATTTTGGGATTCCTTATTGGCTTATTTTATTTTTCTATCTTGGTAAGCCTGAATTATCTGATTGTCTGTTTGTTGGTAAAAATAATTAGAAATAAAATCCTGATCTGGGTTCTTATGGCTATGATAATTGTGATAGCTAGTTCAGTGAATATATATTGGATGGGAACTGCAGGTGGCAAATCGAACAGCTCTAATGCCATAGAAGTATATAAGAATATACTTTCTTCAATTACAGATCAAAAATGAAAAGCCTCAACAGAACTATCTGACTACATTTTTGAATTCAGTTGAAAGGACAGGACCTGACCTATCAGATAATGTTGATTTCTTCATCAAATAGCACATAAATACGTTTCATTAGGGGTGAAGAACTCTACCTAAAAGTCCTCACTTATGGTATTGTTTGAGAACTAACTATTACTGGTAGAAAGTTAGTATACTCAAGAAATGATTGCTAAGGCAGGCGGTGGCTTATTGAAGAGCAACCAGTATAAGCCGATCTCTTTCACTGCATCAATAAACTTATCGAAGTCAACGGGCTTTAAGATGTAGCTGTTTACCCTAAAGTTGTAACTCTTTACAATATCACTCTCATCTGAAGGTGACGTTAATACCACAACAGGAATCGTCATTGTCCGCTTATCTGACCTGATTTTTTCTAATACTTCCAATCCGTCAACCCTGGGAAGCTTTAAATCCAGTAGTACTACCTTCGGTGTATTCTCAATTTGTCGGTCAGCATACTGGCCTTGAGCAAAAATAAAATCGAGCGCCTCTACCCCATCCTTTAACCAAATTAACTTGTCTGCAAGACCTTTTGCTTTCAATGCTCTTATCATTAACTCGGCATCGTATGGATCATCTTCTACTAAAACAATTTCAACTTCCTTTTCCTTTAAATTCTCCACTTTTCTTCCTTTATCAGTTTTTAGCTGCATCTTACATATTTTTAGCGAAAAGC
>JAZDLE010000005.1:0-4247 GCA_043802315.1 Nitrospirota bacterium | reverse complement strand
CCCCTCACCCTTGCCCTCTCCCACCAGGGGAGAGGGAGTAGATTTCCCCTCCCTTGATGGGAGGGCCCGCCTGCCGTCCGTCGGGCAGGGATTGAGGGGAGGGTGTAAAAATATGTGCTCTTACTTATGGTCTTATTAGTAACATCTCAACCCCTGAAGATTTGATAATGTTGAAACTCCTAAGCGACAGAGAACAGGACAGACTTGATGTAAAGAAGATATTTGGGATCCAAAAAGAGCATCTTGACAGGGAATATGTGCAAAAATGGTCAGAAAAACTTGTTATTGAATATTGAATAAAGATTGGGTGTAGGTTAAATCTTAAGTGCTGGCAAACTATTTTTAAAGGAGATTGAGGATAGTTGGAAAAGCTTAAGAGAAGACTGATACTTGCCCTGGCTCTCATAGGGTTTGTTGTTTCCTTTGGCACAATAGGTTATATAGTCATAGAAGGATGGAGTTTTCTTGATTCCCTGTATATGACGGTAACAACTCTAACCACCGTGGGTTATAAGGAAGTCAAAGAACTTTCTTCCGTTGGACGCTGGTTTACGATTATCCTTATAATAGGTGGTGTGGGCACCATGCTCTACGCACTCAGCACAGGTGCTAAATTTATTATAGAAGGCGAGATTCAAGAGTTAGTCGGGAGGAGGAGATTGGAAAAGAAAATTAAGGAATTAAAGGACCATTACATTATATGCGGGTATGGCAGGATGGGAAGGATAATAGCAAGGGAGCTGAAGAGTGAGAGAGTGAAGTTTATTGTCATTGAGAAGAACCCCATCGTGCATGAAAAAGAAGAGGCCTTTGTTATTATAGGTGATGCAACGGAGGATGAACTCCTGAAGGAGGTGGGCATAGAAAGGGCAAAGGGTTTAATGTCAGTGCTTCCTACCGATGCCGAGAATCTTTATGTTGTTTTAAGTGCAAAGGGATTGAATCCTAACCTTTTTATCGTTGCAAGGGCAGGGGAAGAAGGCTCAGAACAAAAACTGATCAGGGCAGGTGCTGATAGGGTTATTTCACCCTATCACATTGGTGGACTCAGAATAGCTCATACAGTCCTTAAGCCGGCTGTCGTAGATTTCATAGAGTTAGCTACAAAGAGTGGAAATATCGACCTCCAGATGGAGGAAATACCTATTCCGGAAAGTTCTGGAATTACAGGACTTTCATTGGATCAATGCGGTATCGGAAGGGAACTGGGCGTTATCATTGTTGCAATCAAGAAACCTACTGGCGAAATGAAGTTTAATCCCACATTTCGTACTCTTATTGAACCCGGTGATACATTGATAGCCCTCGGTGAAGTGTCAAAACTGAAAGAACTTGAAGAGATGGTGGCTGCTCAAAAATAGACCTTGAGATACTTCATATCAGGGCTTGTGATATTTTACCAAGATCTCGGATGTAATCATCCATTGCAAAGACCACATCCCAACTTCATCCCTTTTCAAACACACAATACCGCCCATCTTGAAAGCGATAATGTTTTTATCCTTATCGCCACTCAGGAGAAGAGAGGAGAGCTTTCCAAGATGAGGAAGGTGTCCTACAAGCATGAGGGACTCCTTTTTCCCCTTCAGCCTTTCTGCCCATAACTCTGGGTCATCTAAAGGGGCAAGCCCATCAGTTTGTGAAACGCCTTTTGCTATCCTCATGGTATCAGACAGCAACTCTGCTGTCTGCTTCGCTCTTACTTTACCGCTATGAAAGACTTCCTTTACCTCAACGTTTAACCTTGATATATAGGATGCTACCCTTTGAACATCCTCTATTCCTTTATCAGAGAGTGGCCTTAATGGATCTTCTTCCTCTCTTTTTGCTTCTCCGTGTTGTACAAGATAGAGGAACATAGTTACCTCCTTCATGATACATGAAGCATGATCCATGTATTATATCTTGCATCCTGCATCTTGCCACATTATTCGGTTTAATGTTCCAATGAATCAGGCTCTATATGAACAACGATGTCCACGATAGAGGGGAATTCTTTTTTGATCTCCCTCTCTATATTGTCAGCAATTTCGTGGGCATTTTCTGTTGAAAGGCTGCTGCTTACAATGACATGGAGGTCAAGATATGTAGAATTTACTGAACCCCTCGTCCTTATGTCATGACACCCCTTTACGCCTTCGATGCTGTTTACGGCAAACTTAATTGCCGAGGTGTCCATGCAGATTGTGTCAACAAGGATATCTGATGCGTCTTTGAGGATTTCATAGCCGATTCTTGCTATAAAAAAGGTTATCACGATTCCTACAATAGGATCTGCCAAGTAATAACCCATTCTCGCAAAGAAGAGGCTTATGATAACGGCGATAGATGCAAGGACATCGCTCTTTGTATGCTTTGCATCAGCTATTAAAAATGTGCTGCCAAGTTGTTTCCCCTTTTTGGATTCATAAAGCGTTACAAAGATATTGACCCCCGTTGTTATAAACATTACAACAAAGCTGATTGAGGTAACTCTTGTCTTGTAACCATCAATGAAAAAGAGATAGACCTTCTTTAGTATCTCAAAACAGGTGACGAAGATCATGGCAGCAATAATGATCGTAAAAAGGGTCTCATATTTGCCGTGTCCATAGGGGTGTTTTTCGTCAGGAGGATGTGATGCCATCCAGGTTCCGACCAGTCCTACAATATTTGATATCCCATCGAAAAAGGAATGGAATCCATCGGACATCATGGCAACGGAATTGGTTGTGTATCCATAGAAGACTTTTGCAGTAGCAACACAGGAGTTCAGGATTAATGTGTAAATAAGGACTTTTCTAACCTGTACGGCGGGATTTTTTATGAGAGTATCGTTTCCCATTGAATTTTGAACTCCCCAAAGGTATTTTCCATAATAGATTTTCTCATATTCTTGAAGAAATTAAAATAGAAATGAAGGTTATGGATTGTATTCAGCCTCATAGAGAGTATCTCCTTCGAAAGAAAGATGTGCCTTAAGTATCCTCTCGAATAATTCTTGCATGTTGAACAGTCGCAATCAGGGTCGAGGGGCCTGCTATCAGACTTGTATTCAGTCCTTTTAATGCTTACTCTCCCTCTGCTCGTAAAGAGCGTACCGTTTCGTGCATTTCTTGTAGGCATAACACAGTCAAAGATATCAAATCCAGCCTCAACTGCGACAAGAACATCGTTCAGGTCTCCTATCCCCATGAGATACCTCGGCTTATCAATGGGAAGAAGAGGTGCTGTGAAATATATCATTTCATGCATATCTTCCTTTGGCTCTCCCACACTTAAACCACCAACTGCATAGCCGTCGAAGCCTATCTCTAAGAGTTTTTCAATACCTCTTGTGCGAAGGTCTCTGAATAAACTGCCTTGACTGATTCCGAACAATACCTGTCCTTCTTTCTGAAGCTCTTTACATTTCTCAGCCCATTTTGTTGTCAGCTCAAGAGACTGGAGTGTGTATTCATATGATGAAGGGTAGGGGGTACATTCATCAAAGGCCATTGCAATATCTGAACCGAGTAAAGACTGAATCTCCATCGCCTCTTGAGGTCCAATGAAATGCATTGAGCCATCAATATGCGATCTGAAATGAACGCCGCCTTCTTCTATCTTTCTCAGGGCAGAGAGGCTGTAAACCTGGAAACCACCACTATCTGAAAGTATGGGTCGATCCCAGTATATAAATTTGTGGATACCCCCGAGAGAAGAAATAGTCTCAGCCCCTGGCCTTAGGTAAAGGTGGTATGTGTTACACAAAAGTATCTCGGCACCCATCTCTTTCAATTCATCAGTGGATACTGCCTTAACCGTGCCAAGTGTAGCAACCGGCATAAAGGCAGGAGTACGGATCTTGCCTCTTGGTGTTTCCATGAGGCATGCCCGTGCATTGCCATTTGTCTTGATGATATTAAATTGCATAGTAGCTTGGGTTTAAATCACATTTTTATACAAAAGTATAACATGTGTTAGACGGAGGTTTAAAAATTAAGAAATACCTGTGATGTCATTGCGAGGAATCCCGAAAGCTTTCGGGATGACGAAGCAATCTAAAGTAAGCGATTGTCCTGAGGAGTTACTTTAAGCAAAAAAAGAGGTTGCTTCATCGTATCTGGGGGACTTGTCGGGAGTCCTTCCGGATCTCTGTCATCCTGGCTTGTCGTTCGACTGAGCTCACGCCGAAGTCCAGGATCTTTCTTTAATCCCGAAAGCATTCGGGACAGACAAGCTGGAATGACAAAGGAAGCCGGAATGACAACGTCGCAACCGCGAAA
>JAZDLE010000004.1:0-20162 GCA_043802315.1 Nitrospirota bacterium | reverse complement strand
TTTTATGAGGAACTCCCACACCTTTTGCTTTATGCTACCGAGCTGCATTGTCTCAAGCTGTTCATCTGCCTTTATCAGCTCTTCTATCAGCTGTTCTCTATCATTCAAGAACGCCTCCTTGCTTCTCTTTGGGATTCAATTTTTGGCTTAATTATTTGATTAAAGCCATAGAGTTGTCAAGGGATTTCCTCCAATAGTAAGCGGGGTCGTGCTTCTCATAGCAGATGTTGACGGGATTGGAAAACTCCGCCTATCGATTTATTGTCTCATCCACCTGGGCTGACTCACAAAAATATTTAGTAAACCCCCTCCATCCCCTCTTTAGTCTACGACCCGTAGGAAAAAGGGGGCATCACGAAAGTTCTTCTCATGACCAAAGAATAAAAAGCCCCTCTTTCTTAAAGAGGGGCTTGGGGAGATTACAAATTGTAGTTCTAAAAGTTTATTGAGATTGTCGAGTTATATAACCGAAGAAACTGTGTAAACTCAAGAAACACAATTAACCCAATATTTTCTTCAGCGTGGTTTCATATATTTTCTATTTACCTCTCTGATGCATATAAACGCAGGCTAAAGCCTGCGGCTACAGGGAATCATGGTGAGCCATTATTAATCTTGGTTCAACATTTTCTTCAGAAGTGACCTTGCATTCATAAATATGTCAATGTGTGTTTTATCTTGATAATCCCTGTAGGTATAAAGGTGAGGATGATATGTATCGTCTCTGTATATGAGAGTTATCTCGCCATAAATACCTTTACCGAGGTAGAGGCGGTGGGTATAGTTCTTCGTAGATGCAAGGACCACCTTGGAGAGGGTTAGGTATCCTGGATCAAGATTAATAGATCGTTTGCCTTCTGAGGAAAGGGATGATTCGATTTCATTGGTCTTTAGCTTTATATCCGCAAGCAATCCTGGATCTATCAAGTTTTTAAAGAAGAAGAACTGTCTGAAGAGGGGCCAGCCGATTTCATCCTTATAATAGGAAGAATAGTCCCAGGGAAGGGAAGGACTCACAAATAAAATATCCCCAAAATGTTTCTCTAGTATTTTATTCGATTGGTTGAATATGTTTTTGCTACTGTAAAGGGTACTCACAAAAAGGAGCACCAGTTCAGGAGGCTTAATTTTCCCCATGATTATTCATTGATAAGGTTGAGGAATGCTTCAGTAACAAGTGGAGAGTCCCATTCGAAAGGACCAACTACTTTTTTCCAGAGTGTGCCCTTTTTGTCGATTATGAATGTCTCTGGTACCCCTGTGATGCCGAATCGTTTGGCAGCAAGACCATCATGGTCGCGATATATGGGAAAGGTATATCCCTGTTCTTTCATATTTCTGGATACCCTGTCCTCATTGTCTTGATAAAGGATTGTTATCATCTTGAATTTTGGGTTCGCTGACAGGTTTCTGTATAGCACCTCTATGGAGGGTATTTCATCTATGCATGGCTCGCACCAGGAAGCCCAGAAATTTACGAATATGACATTACCTTTCAACTCAGAAAGTTTTAGCTTGTTATCCTGAGTGTTGGTCAGTTCAATATCGGGTACCGGGGATCCGACCTTAGCTATCCTTGGACTGGACTGATGTTCTATGACAAAGAGGGCGATAACAATAGCGATGAGGATTAACGGAAGGATAAGGGCTTTCCTTTTCAATATATTCAAAGCACCTTTTCGGTGTAAATTATAACTAAGG
Organism: Nitrospirota bacterium; assembly: GCA_043802315.1. GTDB lineage: Bacteria > Nitrospirota > Thermodesulfovibrionia > Thermodesulfovibrionales > SM23-35 > DASPRG01. The sequence continues at coordinate 18,461 of JAZDLE010000004.1, read as the reverse complement.
CAATTAGTACTTTTGCTTTGTCATTGCGAGCCCGAAGGGCGTGGCAATCTATTTCTTAATTAAAGCTGTATCTTTCTTGAGATTGCTTCGATCGAAATGACCTCGCAATGACAGGAGAGGAATCCCGCTCCCGGTAAAAACTATTATTTAATGTGTTTGAATCAGTTAACACCAGACAGGATCGAGGACTCTTCGGCTGCTACAAATGCTGGCGTATCACCTTCAAGGACAACATTTATCTTGTGTAAGCCTTTAAACCTTCCCTTGAGGAGTTCCTCGGATAAAGGATCTGCTATCTCCTTTTGCACAGCTCTCCGCATTGGCCTTGCACCATAGGTAGGCTGATAGTAGCGCTTTATTATCCATTCCTTTACTTCCTGTGACACCTCAACGATAAGGTCCCTTTCGAGAAGCAACCTGTTTGTTTCTTCCACAAGTAAATCAATAATGGATAGCAAATGGTCTTTTTCGAGAGGATGGAAAACAACTGTTTCATCAACACGGTTCAGAAATTCAGGATTGAATGTTTTCTTGAGTTCACCCAGCACATTCTCCTTTATTCTTTCATATACAAGCTCGGGCGCATTCTGCTGGAAACCGAGGGGAGTTGCTTTTTCGATTATCCTTGCACCGAGATTTGAAGTCATGATAATGACAGCATTCTTGAAATTTACTTTTCTTCCAAAGCTGTCTGTAAGTACCCCTTCATCAAGTACCTGAAGGAGAATATTAAAGACATCAGGGTGTGCTTTTTCGATCTCATCAAAGAGTACCACAGAGTATGGCCTCTTCCGTATCCTCTCTGTTAGCTGTCCACCTTCCTCATAGCCGACGTAACCGGGTGGGGCACCTGTGAGTTTTGAGACGTTGAACCTCTCCATATATTCAGACATGTCTATCTTGACGAGTGAATTCTCATCATTGAACAAGAACCATGCTAAAGCCTTTGCGAGCTCGGTCTTTCCAACCCCTGTAGGTCCTAAGAAGAAGAAGGAGCCTATCGGCTTTTTGCTGGACTTCAGACCTGCCCGAGACCTTCTTATCGCCCTCGAGACTGCCTTTATTGCCTCGTCCTGGGCTATTATCCTATTATGGAGTTCTTCCTCCATCCGTATGAGTTTTTCTGATTCTTTTTCTTCAATTTTCACAAGGGGTATACCTGTCATCTTAGAAACGGTGTATGCAACATCCTCTTCCACTACAGAAGGTATCTCTTTGTTTATATCTTCTCTCCATTGTTTATGGAGATGTTCATGAATCTTTTTCAGCCTTTCCTCCTCTAACCGAACAGATGAGGCCTTTTCGAGGTCGTGGAGTTTTAAATACAGATTCTTTTCTTTCGAAAGTCTCAGTATCTCGGTCTCGAGTTCCTTCAATTCCAGAGGAGGGCTATACCTTTTTAACTTAATCCTTGACCCTGTCTCATCGATCACATCGATAGCCTTGTCAGGCAGATATCTGTCGGAGATGTATCTGTCGGATAACTTTGCTGCAGCCTCTATTGCCGCATCAATGATCTTGACTTTATGATATGCCTCGTATCTGGATTTCAGCCCTCTCAAGATGTCTATTGTGCTTGTTACATCAGGAGCCTGTATATTAACAGGCTGGAACCTCCGTTCAAGGGCCCCGTCCTTTTCTACATATTTTCTGTACTCATCGGGAGTCGTTGCACCTATACACTGTATCTCCCCTCTTGAAAGGGCTGGTTTCAGCATACTCGATGCATCAACTGACCCCTCTGCAGCACCTGCACCGATGAGGGTATGAAGTTCGTCGACGAAAAGGATGACATTGTCTGACTGAGTAATCTCCCTCATGACGATCTTGAGTCTCTCTTCAAACTGGCCTCTGTATTTTGTTCCAGCAATCAGTGCACCGAGGTCAAGAGAAACAATGCGTTTACCTAAGAGGCTATCAGGGACATCACCCGAGACAATATTCTGGGCAAGACCTTCAACAATGGCTGTCTTTCCAACTCCAGGTTCACCAATAATGACAGGATTATTTTTAATCCGCCTGCCCAGTATCTGGATGAGACGTTCAATCTCATCTTCCCTGTTTATGACAGGATCGAGTTTTCCTTCCCTTGCCATAAGCGTTAGGTCTCTTCCAAACTCATCAAGTGCTGGGGTTGTGCTCCTCTTCTCTTTTACATTTGTATGAGACCGTATTGAGAAATTGATAGTGAGCTGTCTTGCTCCAAGAAGGTTGGAACCAAGGTTACGCAGTATTTTGCCACCGATACCTTCTTCTTCCCTTATCAGGCCGAGGAGAATGTGTTCACTACCGATGTAATTGTGGCCGAGAAGGCGGGCCTCTTCGACAGCGAGCTCAAGAACTTTTTTGGATCTTGGTGTGAAGGGGATATCGTCGAAGGTCATGAGGTCTGTGCCTTGAGGCAGGTTTCTCTGTACTTCTATACGAATTTCCTCTCGTGTTATACCCATTCTCTTGAGAATTGCTGCAGGTAAGCCGTCATCTTCTCTCAGGATTGCTAGTAAGAGATGTTCTGTACCGAGGTAATCATTTTGCCGTTTTTCGGCTTCTTCCTTTGCGTATATGATTACCTTTCTTCCTCTCTCTGTAAACTTCTCAAACATGCTTTATCTCTGCCTCTATTAATTTTAGAGTAATACTTTTTCGCAGAGAAAGTCAATACACTTCATTGAATATCAAGGGAAGAGAAAAAGAAAGGAATTTCATAGGAAGATGAATCTTTCGAATCTGAGCCGTGGACAATATTATGTTCGATGTCTGAAGCGAAATCAGCTCTTATTGTGCCTGGTGTGGCATCTTTCGGGTTTGTTGCCCCCATGATCTTTCTGACCATTGAGATTGCATTACTGCCTTCCACTACCATGACTACAATAGGTCCTTCTGACATGAATTCAGTAAGGCTGTTATAGAAGGGTTTGTCCTTATGAACAACATAGAAACTCATTGCATCTTCCTTGGAAAGTTTGAGCATCTTCAGTGCAGCAATCCGGAGATTTTTTTGTTCAAATCTCCTTATGACCTCACCGATGAGATTTTTTTTCACACCATCTGGCTTGACTATTGAGAGTGTACTCTCCATCTTTCCTCCCTCTATATTGATAGTTTCTTTATTAATTTTCTGACAGAAGAACACGATTTCCTGAACTGTGCCCTTTCTTCTTTGGTGAGTTTTATCTCTACAATCTTTTCAATGCCTTCTTTTCCAAGTATGACGGGCACACCCATATAAATATCCTTTGTCCCATATTCACCATTCAGATATGCTGCACAGGGAAGCATCCTCTTTTCATCGAGGAGGATTGACTTTACCATCTGAAACGCTGATGCTGCTGGAGCATAATATGCACTCCCTGATTTCAGTAAGGAGACTATTTCTGCTCCACCATTTCTTGTCCTCTCTATCAATGAGTCAATTTTCTTCTTGGGTAAAAGTTCTGTTATCTGTATCCCTTTTACCGTTGTGAACCTGGAAAGCGGAACCATATCATCACCATGTCCGCCAAGGACAAGTGCTTCTATGTCTTCAGGTGAGACATGTAACTCCCATGAGAGAAATGCTCTTAATCTCGAGGCATCAAGTATCCCGCCCATCCCCATTACACGTTTGCAGGAAAACTCGGTAGTCTTCCATACAAGTTGTGCCATTACATCCATCGGATTTGTTACAACGATCACAATGGCAGTTGGAGAGGTCTTTGCTATCTCAATGCATACTCCCTTAATAATGGTGGCATTTGCATGAAGGAGGTCGCTTCTTGACATGCTGGGTTTTCTTGCAAGCCCGGCAGTGATGACAATAATATCAGAGCCAGTTGTATCAGCATATTTCTTTGTCCCCTTGATTGTTGAGGATGAATTCCAGAGCGGACACGCTTCTGCGAGGTCAAGAGCCTTTCCCTGAGGCACTCCATCTACGATATCAAACAGAACAACATCAGCAATACCTGACTGTACAACAAGCTGTGCGGTCGTGGCACCAACATTCCCTGCACCTATTATTGAAACCTTTTTCTTCATTGCGGTCCCTCTCCTTCTGATTCTGACAGCTTCTCCAGTTTTACCTTGGCTATCCGCTGGCCTACCATCTCTAATATGGTTATTTTCTTTCCATCTATTTCAACAATATCGCCAATCTTGGGAATCCTTTGAAGGGCAGTCAATAAAAAACCACTCAGGGTTTCATATTCTGTAGATTCAGGTATTTCTATCTCATAATCCTCTTTCAGATCCCTGATGCTGATGGATGCATCTATACGAAATGTCCCGTCACCAAGCTGTATAACAGGACTTTCAATGTCGTATTCATCCCGTATCTCTCCTACAATCTCCTCTAAAAGATCTTCCATGGTTACAAGACCAGAGATTCCACCATATTCGTCTATAACTAAAGCCATATGGACCCTCTTCCTCTGCATTTCTCTCAAGAGGTTGCTTATCTTCATTGTCTCAGGAATAAAGAAGGGTGGTTTAATGAGCTTTCTTACATCTGCTCCTCCTCTTGCCAGAGCATTCAGGAAATCCTTTGCATACAGAATTCCCCGGATATCATTAGGGTCTTTACCCACAACGGGATAGCGTGAAAACTGCTCTTCTGCGATTATCGTTTTTATATCTTCCATAGACATGCCAAGGCTTATCATTACCATTTGAGTGGACGGCACCATGACCTCTTTAACAGACATGTCTGTAAATTCAAAAACACTGTGGATAAGCTCTTTTTCCTCGGCCTCAAATATGCCCCTTTCTTTTCCTTCCTCTAGGAGGAGTTTGATCTCTTCTTCCGAAATGTATCCCCTTTCACTGAAAGCCCTTTTACCAAAGGGCTTCAATAAAAGATTTGTAGTTCCCCTGAGTATTTGAACAAAAGGCATAACCAGTTTGGAGAACTTCTCTATGACGGGGGCAATCAAAAGACCGGTACTTTCCGGATGGCTAAGAGCTATTGATTTTGGGATGAGTTCTCCGAAAACAATAAAGAAATATGTAATGATTGCAGCCACGATACCTATCGCAATTACCTGGCTTGAGGCCGAGATGAGGGGTATTGGTACATTCTTAAGCATGGGTTTTATTATTTCAACCGCTGCTGCACCACCAATGGCAGATGCGAGGACTCCTGACAGCGTGATACCAACCTGAATCGTCGCAAGAAACCTGCCCGGCTGTTTTCGAAATTTATCCAGAATCACAGCACGTTTATTGCCCTCATCGATGAGTTGTTTGACACGTGTTCTCCTGAGGGTAACGACTGCAATCTCAGCTGCAGCGAAGAGGCCGTTTAAAAGAATAAAAATGATGATAAGTAGGATGTCAGGCCACATAGAATTAGAAATGAAATGCAAAAATTAAAATTATAAATTTAAAATTAAGGAGTTCCGAAATTTTAATTAAAAAATTCTTCGAAGGTCTGCTTCTAGATATAATGGTTTTGTTTTGTTTGTCATTCCCGCTTGCCGGGTCTACGACTCGTAGAGAATCCATCTTTATACAGAAAGATTCTGGACCGATCCTCGACGAGGCGAGGACAAGAGCCAGAATGACAGACTTGACAGATCGTTGCTCTGCTGCGAGGTAGTTACTAAGACGGCCATAAGTAACGTCACATGCAACATCTTTGTACGTCATGCCCGAAGTTTCCCCGCTTACTGCCTGCGAGGACAGGCTTAATCGGGCATCCAGCGTCTTTCTGGATTCCCTCTCCTCGGCGAGTCGCCCGAGGCGACCGGTCAAGCCGGGGAATGACAAGAATGTGGTCTTACTTATAAACTCCTTAGTAACTGGTGCTTTTTTAATTTTGAATTGGTTTCTGAATTCTTCTATCGGTGAGTTATCAATTTCCATTTGGGGGATTAGCTTAACTTCTCAATAATGGTATCTGCAACCATTGATGTTGTTGCAGCTGTTAGATCATCAGGGGTTGGCTTCATATCATATGTCACATGTCTTCCTTCTTCTATCACAGATGAGACAGCCATTTCTAATCTTTCAGCTTTTTCGGTTTCTCCTAAATGTTTGAGCATCAAAACACCTGAAAGTATCATAGCAAGGGGGTTTACTTTATTCAACCCCTTATACTTAGGGGCGCTCCCATGGACTGGTTCGAATACTGCTGTCTCTTCTCCAAGGTTTGCACCAGGGGCAATGCCAAGGCCACCGATAAGACCTGCAGATAGGTCAGATACAATATCACCGTAAAGGTTGGGGAGAACTATGACATCATAAAGCTCAGGTTTCTGCACGAGCTGCATGCACATGTTGTCAACTATCCTGTCCTCGAACGGGATATCAGGATATCTTTTTGCCACGTTTCGCGCGGTTTCTAAAAAGAGCCCATCAGAGAATTTCATGATGTTTGCCTTATGGACTGCTGTAACCTTTTTTCTTTTATTTTTTCTCGCATACTCGAAGGCGAATGTTACGATTCTGTCTGTTGCATAGATAGATATGGGTTTTATGCTTATCCCTGAATCAGCTCTGATTTTTTTCCCTGTTGCCTTCATGATAAATTCTATAAGATTTTTTGTACCTTCCAACCCTTTCTCGAATTCGATTCCGGCATAGAGATCTTCTGTATTTTCCCTGACAATGACAAGATCAACATCTTTATATCTTGTCCTTGCACCCTTGAAGGTTTTGCATGGCCTCAGACAACAGTAGAGGTCCAGGGTTTGTCTCAGGGTAACATTAACACTCCTGAAACCCGTTCCTACAGGTGTTGTAATAGGTCCCTTGAGGGCTACTTTGTTCTTCCTAATAGAATCAAGGACTCTTTGAGGCAGCGGAGTTCCTTCCTTTTCAAATACATCCTGCCCTGCCTCCTGGATATCCCACCTGATATCAACACCCGTGGCTTCAATTACCCGCTTTGTGGCCTCAGAGATTTCAGGTCCTATGCCATCTCCTGGTATGAGTGTAATGGTATACATTTATAGATTTGCGGTGAGTATCTTTTTCGCAACCTCAGGATACATGGCAATAAACCTTAATTCATCATCTGTGAGAGGCTTCTGGGTGTGAAGATTAGCGTACTGCACGAGTTCGAGTACTTTTCTTGCTTCATTGTCATCGTGGAAATGGATGCCGAGCTTGTCATGGACATGCCTGAATCCTTTTATGCCTCCGTATTCTCCTGTTGTTATAACCCTCCCGGTTTCTGAGAGTTCTGGTTCACCTCTTCCCACGTCCTCAGGATCGTAGAGTTCATAATTGCGTCTGTCTTTCAAGGCTCCATCTGCATGGATTCCTGATTCGTGGGCAAAGGCATTCGCGCCTACTCCCGGCTGGTTTATCGGTATGGGTATATTAAATGCATATGATGCGTATCTGCCGATCTTCCATGCCTTCTTGAGGTCTACATGCTCATCAAGGGGAACTTTATCTTTCAGCCCCTGCGAAAATTTAAGTGCAAGGATTGTAGATACGAGATCGCAATTACCACATCGCTCTCCAAAACCATTCACCGTTGTGTTGATATATGAATCAACACCTCCTTCTATTGCTCCCTGTGCACCTGCTACTGAAACAGCCTCTGCCATTCCAAGGTCATTGTGGCAGTGCATTTCTATGGGGAAGTTTGTCGCGAGAGCAAGTGCCTTTGCCCTTTCATATATGGTTATGGGGTCGTCTGTACCGAGGGTGTCACAGTATCTGAAGCGATCTGCCCCAGCTTCCTTGCCTGTATGAATGAATTCTATGAGCCTGTCGAGTTTTGTCCTCGATGCATCTTCTGCATTAACCCCTACCGTTTCTGCCCCAATTTCCTTTGCGGTCCTTACAGCCTCGGCAAGAGATTTTGTAATATCCTCGAAGGTCTTTTTCCCCTGAAACTTGCCCTGTATCATGATCTCCGATGTAGATATTGAGACATTGATATGTTTGATTTCAGGACAATTTTTAAAGGTGAGCTTTACGTCCTCGGGTACCGCCCTGCACCAGCCTTCAAGACGAAGTCTTTTAATAGCTCCGAGTTTTGCCAGTTCGAGGTTTGCATTGATATAATTTACCTCGTGTTTCAAGGTTGGGAATCCTATTTCACTCTGAAAGATACCCATCTCATCAAGATAGATGTTTAACATTGTCTTCGAAAGCTTTGGGAGGAGTATCCGTGATGTCTGCACACCGTCCCTATTTGTTACATCGATCAAATATACTTTACCTTTCATAGAACCTCTCTCTTTCAGTATTTAAATGTCGTAAAAGATATTTACCATAAACTCGTTTCATAATACAACATTCAAGAATCTCATATTTAATGTTGGTTTTATCCTTTTATTGTCTTTTTTGAAAAGCATAATGAATGTATACAATCTTTTTAGCTAAAAAGGTGTATTCTTCTCGGGTTAAAGATTAACCTTGTTAGAAAGACTGGGTACACCAATAACAATGAGGACTATCATTTTAAAAATAACAAATTTACTTGAGAGAATTCAACAGATGATTTGTGAATTATCGAAAAAACTATAATAGACGAATGCAAATATGCAGAAAATATCAGATAACAGGTTTGTCTCGTTCAAGAAAGAAAGACTGGAAAAGAAAAAAACTCTTTGTTACAATTAATGCCAGCTTAAAGGAGGCCCATATGGATTTTACAGGACAGGTTGCAATAGTCACAGGTGGAGGACGTGGTATCGGGAGAGCCATTGCGGAAAAGCTTGCTCAAAGGGGAGTCCATGTAGCTATTGCTGATATAAACCCTGATGAAGCCATTGAGGCTGCTGCATCTTTGACACAACTCGGTGTTAAGGCCATGGGGATAAAACTTGATGTATCGAAGGCGGAGGAGGTTAAAAAGGTATTCGAAGATGTCCGTAAGGAGTTTAACAAGATAGATATATTAGTGAACAATGCAGGAATAACAAAAGACACGCTACTGCTCAGGATGAAGGAGGAAGACTGGGACTCTGTCATTGACATAAATCTTAAGAGTGTTTTCCTTTGTTCCAGAGAGGCTATAAGGGAGATGTCTCAACGGCGATATGGAAGAATAGTGAATATCTCATCTGTTGCTGCATTTATGGGTAATCCAGGGCAGGCAAATTACAGTGCCTCAAAAGCAGGAATAGTCGGACTTACAAAGACAATAGCAAGGGAATATGCAAGCAGGGGGATAACGGTGAATGCTGTTGCACCTGGTTTTATACAAACTGCAATGACAGATGTTCTGCCAGAGAAAGTGAAAGAGGAGGTCAAGAAGCAAATTCCCTTAGGGGTATTCGGTACAATCGAGGATGTTGCAAATGCTATTGTATTTCTTGCATCGCCTGATTCAGGATATATAACAGGTCAGGTGATACATGTGAATGGTGGCATGTATATGTGAAAATAAAGATGCAAAAATAAAAATTCAAAATGAAGGAGGAATCTTTTTGATTTTGAATTGACGTTTTGCATTCAAACGAGGAGGTGCTTGTATGGTAGAAGAGAAGGTTAAGGAGATTATATCGAAGCAACTCGGAGTAAGCTCTGCCGAGATTAAAGCCGAGACATCGTTTGTTGAGGACCTCGGTGCAGATTCATTAGATACAGTAGAGCTTGTAATGGCATTTGAAGAGGCATTCGGGATCGAGATACCTGATGAGGATGCAGAAAAGATTGTGAAGGTCAAGGACGCTATTGAGTATATTCATAAGAAAAAGTCTTCGGCATAATGGATAAAAGAAGAGTTGTTATAACGGGGTTGGGTCTTATAACACCCCTTGGTATGGGTGCCAAGACGTCATGGGAAAATCTTGTCAATGGCAAGTCTGGTATCAGGAGAATAACTCGTTTCGATGCCTCCGCCTTCCCGACACAGATAGCTGGCGAGGTCGAAAATTTTAACCCTGAAGACTACATAGAACCAAAAGAAGTTAAAAAGATGGATCGCTTTATCCATTTTGCTATCGCTGCAGCAACAATGGCTCTGGATGACTCAGGTCTGAAGATAACAGATGGTAATGCAGAGAGGATAGGGGTGATTGTTGGTTCAGGTATGGGAGGTCTACACACAATCGAACATTACCACTCTGTTTTAATTGAGAGAGGACCGAAAAGGATAACACCCTTTTTTATCCCAATGTTAACCATCAATCTTGCATCAGGCCAGATATCCATAAAGTTCGGTGCTAAGGGGCCGAACTCTGCAGTGTCTACTGCATGTGCTACAGGAAGTCACTCGATCGGGGATGCTTATAAGATTATTCAAAGGAGTGATGCAGATGTCATGATCGCAGGAGGCACAGAGGCAGTAATAACACCAATGGGCGTAGGGGGATTTAATGCAATGAAGGCCCTTTCTACGAGAAATGATGAGCCAGAAAAGGCGAGCAGACCCTTTGACAGAGACAGAGACGGATTCATAATGGGAGAAGGTGCAGGCATCATGATACTCGAAAGTCTTCAAAGTGCTCTGGATAGAGGCGCAAAAATATATGCAGAGATAGTCGGGTATGGTATGACTGCTGATGCATATCATATCACTTCTCCTTCTCCTGGTGGTGAAGGTGCTGCACGATGCATGGCAATGGCATTAAAGGATGGAGGGGTTGAGTCTTCCGAGGTTGACTACATAAATGCCCATGGTACCTCAACAAAATCTGGCGATGAACTCGAAAACCACGCTATAAAGACTGTGTTTGGAGAACATGCGTATAAAGTTACAATAAGTTCAACAAAATCCATGATGGGGCATTTACTCGGTGCCGCAGGAGGTGTTGAGGCAGTAATCTGTATTCTCAGTATTTGTAATGAGATAGTACTCCCAACAATAAACCTTGATAACCCTGATCCTGAATGTGATCTTGATTATGTCCCCCATAAAGCGAGAAAGATGGGGATCAATCATGCCTTATCCAACTCCTTTGGATTCGGTGGGACCAATGCCTGCCTCCTGTTCAAGAAATTCGAGACCTAAACGGAATCCTGAATCGATGAAGTTCTCAATGTTTTCATTATGTCCCTTTGATTCCTTACAAACAAATTAACAGTGGAAAACACTACTGAATTAGAAAGACGTTTCGGCTATGTATTCAAAGATAAGAGGCTTCTTACAGAAGCCCTGACGCACAGATCTTTCTATTATGAGAATCCTGATAAATATTCTACCCATAATGAAAGGCTCGAATTCCTCGGTGATTCTGTACTTGGATTTGTCATTGTTGAGTATCTCTTTTTATCAGAAAGGAAACTGACTGAATCTGTTATGGCTAAGATCAAATCCTATCTTGTAAAGGAATCTGTCCTTTCTGATATTGCTGACTCTCTGTCTCTCGGGGAATATCTCCTGCTCGGAAAGGGGGAGGATGCTTCCGGGGGGAGGAAGAAAAAATCACTTCTATCAGATGCTGTTGAGGCTCTTCTCGGGGCAGTTTACATAGACGGTGGTTACAATCAAGTGAGAGAACTTGTTCTGAGATTGTTCAGTGAAAAGTTAGATACAATTATGCATTCTACTGAGTTCTCCGATTTTAAGACAGAACTTCAGGAGAAGACGCAACTTTTATTTGGTTCCCTTCCTGAATATAGAGTTGTCAAACAAGAGGGGGAGGAACACAAAAAGGTTTTTACGATTGAGGTTATTATAGCCGGGAAGAGGTTTGGAAGGGGCACAGGAAAAAGTAAAAAAGAGGCACAGACACTTGCAGCCAAAGAGGCCATTTCAAGACTTCTTTCAGACAAGGAGAAGAAAGAAGTCTCTTAGAGGAGGAATGTATCATGAATCTTGAGATATTTAAATCTTGGCTCGATTCGTATGGTCGTGCCTGGGAAAAGCAAGACTCCAAAACATTTGCAGACCTTTTCACGGATGATGCCACTTATCATGCAAACCCTTTTAGTGAACCCTTGCGGGGTCGTTCAGCGATCCTTGAATATTGGTCAACTGTTATACGCTCTCAGGATCAGATCCAGTTCAACTATGAAGTTCTCGCAGTCACTCAAGACATTGGTATTGCTCAATGGTGGGCGTCCTTTGTTCACATCTCTTCAAAAACGAAGGTCAAGTTGGATGGCATATTTATCGTGTCTTTAAATAATGAGGGGCGTTGCAAAGTTTTGAAACAATGGTGGCATTGGTTGGAGTATAGTTCTTAAAGATTACATAATTTTATGTAGGAAAAACACGGACACTATAATTAGTAGAAATCTGACGGAAATATCAGATATATACTGATATCTTTCTTTCTATTTCATAAATATAGTGTAAATATACTTGGGGAAAAAGCGGCGATTTTAATATAGATGTTCCTCAAATCCAATGTATAAGTAAAAGACTTCATGGCAGCACAGGAAAGAAGCAGTTCTTGATGTGAAGGGATCTTGATATGGTACAGATACCTGAGGGTTCTTTGTCAGAGCTCTCATTTGTAGATAAGGTTATGGAGATTGAGAGAATCAGGTAAAGTCGAGATGATTTATCCTTTGCAAAAGGAGCGATGATACATGAAACGGATAAATTGGTATATTGTGCTTGGTGGTTCTTTAGTCATATTGTCCTTGATTCTTTATTTCATACAGATTGCAATATTTCGGAGAACCGATGATACTCTTTTTTATATGCTACAAGATCTTGCCTTTGTTCCTCTGCAGGTTCTGTTGGTTACCTTGATAATTAGCGGATTGCTGAAAATGAGGGAGAAACGTCTCAGATTAGAAAAGTTGAATATGGTCATAGGTACCTTTTTCAGTGAGGTCGGAACGAGGCTGATAGCCTATTTTTCCGACTTCGATCCTAAATTAGATAACATTAGGAAGAATCTCATAGTAACCAAAGATTGGTCTGATCAAGAATTTGCGGCTGTTAGCAAACGGCTGAAAGATTATGATTACGGGGTTGAGATTCAAAAGATTAATTTAGAAGATTTGCGCATATTCCTGACGGGGAAAAGAGATTTTTTAGTGCGTCTCTTGGAAAACCCGGTTTTACTCGAACACGAATCATTTACAGAGCTTCTCAGAGCTGTTTTTCATCTAACGGAGGAATTAGCTGCGCGGGAGGATTTACAAAAGTTACCACATACTGATTATGCACATCTTGCCGGTGATATTACAAGGGCATATGTCTTACTGGTCCATGAATGGCTGGATTATATGAGGCATGTGAAGGATAATTATCCCTATCTCTTTTCTCTCGCTATGAGAACGAATCCTTTTGATCAGAGTGCATCACCGATTGTAAAATGAGCTGTTGAAAAAATGAATAAGACAAAGGAGGTGCTTCATGATGTACAGAGTAATCATTATTTTTCTCATGAGCCTTTTGCTCGTTTCCAGTGCGTCGGCACAAGTATGTGTTGACTGCCACAAAACTCTCACGCCTAACATTGTGTCTGACTGGCAACTCAGCAAGCACGGCCAGAACAAGATTGAATGCACAGCATGCCATGGCAATCAACACCAATCAGTACAAGATGTAGAGAAAGTACTGATTCCAACGCCTGATACCTGTTCCATGTGTCACGCAAAACAAGTTCAACAGTTTAAGTCAGGAAAACATGCCTTTGCGTGGGCCTCTATGAAGGCTATGCCAACAGCCCACTGGCAGCCTATGGCATTGATGGAAGGGATGAAAGGCTGTGGCGGGTGTCACAAGATTGGAGTGAAAACCGAAGCTGAGATAAAAGAGTTGAAAAAGGGTGGTGCTGGATTTGGTTTGGCCTCGTGTGATACATGCCACACCAGGCATGCATTCTCTGTTAAAGAAGCAAGTCAGCCACAGGCCTGCCAGACCTGCCATATGGGGATTGACCATCCACAGTGGGAAATGTATTCATCATCCAAACATGGTATTCGGTATTTGCTGAAGCAAAATAAAACTCTTCCTGAAACAGTCGCTGCTCCAACCTGTCAAACCTGCCATATGCAAGATGGTAATCATGCTAATAGAACAGCATGGGGATTTCTTGCTGTGAGACTCCCGATGCCTGAGGACAAGCAATGGGCAGCAGACCGCGCTACCGTTCTTCAAGGACTTGGTGTTCTTAATCCTGATGGGAAACCAACAGCCCGACTCGATGTTGTGAAGGCGGCAGACGTTGCTCGATTGACGCAAGAAGATTGGCAGAAGGAAAGAGAAAAGATGGTGAAGACCTGCAATCAATGTCACTCTGTCAATTTTGCGAAAGCAGAGTTGGGGAAGGGCGACATGATGATCAAGGAAGCAGATCATTTGATGGCAGAGGCAATTCGTATCATTGCTGAATTATACAAAGATGGTATACTTGTAAAACCAAAGAATTATGCGTATGCATTCCCGGACTTGCTCACCTTCCACGACGCACCAACGACGATTGAATTGAAACTGTTTAAAATGTTTCTTGAACATCGTATGAGGACATTTCAAGGAACATTCCACGCCAACCCCGACTATGCACTATGGTATGGCTGGAGCTCAATGCAGTATGATCTGACAGAAATTAAAGAGATGGCTAAAGAACTTCGGAGTAGCCATAAAGCCAAAGCAAAGTAAACGTCAAAGTCGGCAAGGAATATTTATTGGTGAAAATAGATCAAGAGGAGGTGCATCAAATGGCAAAAGATCCCGTATGTAACATGAATGTGGATGAAAAGAAGCCGGCAGCCACAAGCGTTTACAAAGGCAAGACCTATTATTTCTGTGCAAAGGTCTGCAAAGAGAAATTTGACAGAGAGCCTGATAAGTTTATAGCAAAAGAAAAAGAATAAACCAGGGAGGAGAAAATGAAAAAGTTACTTTTATATGCTTTAATGTTTTTCGTTATGTTGAGTGTTCCAGGTTATGCCCAAATGAGTGCCGGTATGATGGGTGAACAAGAGTGTGAGATGTGGCCAGAGGTTATGATGGGTGAGGGGCAACAGATGCCAATGATGAATTGTCCGATGATGGAGGAGATGTGCGGGCAGGGGATGATGCAAAGTGGCCAAATGATGGGGCAGGGTATGATGGGTGGCATGATGGGAATGGCGAGAGAAAGAATGGGACGATTTACCCCATGGTTTCAATATGGAGTTACCCTAATGCTTCAAAATGCTAACAGACTGGGGCTTAGTGATGAGCAGAAAAAACGACTTGATGAGATAAGGAGAAGATACTCAAAGGACATTATAAAGCAGGAAGCAGAATTGAAGATAGCCGAGATAGATTTAGAACCTCTCCTGAAAGAGTCTGAAATGAACCTGCCTAAGGTGAAAGAAGCCCTAAAAAAGATCGAAGGTATTGAAACACAGATAAGATACCTGAGGATCGAGGCATTAACTGAAGCAAGGAAGATACTTACCGATGAACAGAGAAAAAATCTCAGGAAGATAATGGAGACACCTGTTCCTATGATGAGGGGAATGATGGGGCCACCAGTAGAGCAGAAAAAGGAAGAACAAAAGAAAGAAGGAGTGCAGAAAGAAGAGGTTCCTAAAACCGATCCTCACGGACATTAATACTCGACTAACATTACCCAAAATAAAGATTGTTTTGGCATCTAAAAAATCGTGAGATTTTTTAGATGCCTTCCCAAGACGCTTCTATCTCATGCTACCAGTACCTATCATTAGATCTCGCAAACCATCCTTTTGTAAGACAAATACTGACATTATAATTCTCCAATATCTTACAAAAAAATCGGTTATATACTGATAGTTTATTCTTATTTTATAAGATAAGCTAATTCAAATAGTTACGGGAGATGGCCTTATTTTTACTGAGAGGGGTGTGATATGCAGAACATAAAATTACAGCTATTAATTTTCTTGTCAATATTCTTTTTTTTCTTGCTCGGAATTGCCGAAGCTGATAGAGTGGCAGATTTACTCTCATCGGAAAGTCAAATCCTTGAGACAAGGAAAATTGAGGTAGAAGAGGGCGGTTACTATACCAATGTGAACGCAGCCAGCCTGAAAGCAATGCTCAAGAAAAAGGACTTTCTCTTTATCAATGTCCATATTCCCTACGAAGGCGAGATAGAGCAGACTGACCTCTTCATACCTTTTAATGAAATTGAGCAGAACCTAAACAAGTTGCCAGCCAACAAGGATGCAAAGATTTTCCTATACTGTCGTACTGATAGAATGAGCATCATCGCTGCTCGCACTCTGGTTAGGCTGGTATACACGAACATATGGCACCTGGACGGCGGAATGATTAGTTGGGAAAAGGCCGGCTATCAATTGCTACACAGAGTGCGATGAAAGAGTTTCTAAAACTAATTGTTCGTTTTACGATATCTATAAGGAGGTTTCAAATGAAGCTTCAGGAGATTAAAACGATTGCAAGGGCAAAAGGCATTAAGACTGTGAATATGAAAAAACCAGAACTTATTCGGGCAATCCAGAGGTCAGAGGGTAACTTTGACTGCTATGGTTCTGCAATTTCAGGTTTCTGTAATCAGTCTACTTGCCTCTGGCGAAAGGATTGTCTGGAATTTTCTAAAAGTTACTAACAATATAAAGGATCGAGGTTATCAGGGGGTAATATATGCGACTCAATATAAGGGCATTTGCTTTGGCAGCAGCAATATTATCTGGAGTAGTTAGTTTTCTGCTCACTCTTCTCTCAGCTCTCACGGGATTTGCAAGAGAGTTCTTCGATATTATTGCACCTTTTCATCCAGGATATAGCCATACTTTCTTAGGCGCCTTAATCAGCGGTATATGGATGTTTATTTATGGGTATATTCTTGGTGCTGTTTTTGCCTATCTTTATAATTCTCTCATAAAAGGAGCAAAGGAGTAGAAAAGTGATGAAATGGTGTAGAGAGAAGCCATGAATATTTTTAAAAACTTCCTCACCTATCAGATAAGAAACTGGCTTCTATTAATGTCATGTATAAGATAAAAGGGTATAATCCGGAAGGGGAGGACTGGTTCTGGGCGGAATATTCTCCTGATGGGAAGATAATTGTGTCCGGTAAGGTTGAGAAGTGCCTTAATTGTCGTAGCACAAATAAGGCTTAATGATTATATTATGACAGGCAAGGTGAAGTAGCTTCACTTTTTCAGAATTGCAAGCGACAGACCGAGAGTCTAACGGAGGAGATAATGAAAGTTACAGACCCTGTATGTAAGATGACCATAGAAGAAAAGGATGCTGTAGCCACTTCTATTTACAAGGGCACCACCTATTATTTCTGTTCAACGATATGCAAGGATGATTTTGATAAGAACCCCGAGAACTTTGTAGCTGAAAAAGCTGCGGAGGGAATGATTTCTGCAATCCCCAGAAGTACTGCTGAGATGGCAAAAGACCCTATATGCGGAATGGTTGTCCCGAAAGAGCGTTCCATAAAGAGGGAGGCTGGAGGAAGAGCATATTACTTTTGCAGCGAAACTTGTGTAAGGACTTTTGAGGCGCCTGAAGCAGAATTGAAATCTATGAAGAGGCGGGTGACTATTGCTCTTACAGGTGTAGTTGCCCTTGCAATTTTCAGGGCTGCTGTGTTTTTAGGCCTTGCGGCAGGTGCAACAGTTCTGACGTGGGTTCCGATTCCCTTGTTGCCATGGTTTACATGGGGTGTATGGCTTTTCATTATTACAACTCCAATTATGATTTTTGGTGGTAAGGGATTTTACATTGGTGCCTATCATGCAATAAGAAACAGGGTAGCAAATATGGATCTCCTTATTGCCCTCGGCACCACAACAGCTTATGTTTACAGTGCCTTTGTCGTTTTCTTTCCTGGGGTTCTGCCTGTTGAAGAGAAGAACGTTTATTTTGAGGTATCAGCCATAATCATTGCCTTTGTTCTTCTTGGAAAGTACATGGAGGAAATAATCAAGAAAAAGAGTTCTGCTGCTATTCGAAAGCTACTTGACCTCAGACCACAAACAGCTAAGGTTGTCAGAGATGGCGCTGAAGTAGAGATACCTGCCGAATCACTTATGGTAGATGAAATTGTGGTTGTGAGGCCAGGAGAGAAGATACCGACGGATGGTGTCTTAACAGAAGGACATTCCTCAGTTGATGAAAAGATGTTAACCGGGGAAAGTGTCCCTGTAGAGAAAAAACCAGGGGATAAGGTGATCGGAGGGACAATAAACAAGGTCGGTTCTTTTAAATTCAGGGCAACACAGGTTGGTGCGGATACAACATTAAATCAGATAATAAAGATGGTGGAGGAAGCACAGGCATCATCGGCGCAGATTCAGAGACTTGCTGATAAGATATCTTCCTATTTTGTTCCTGCAGTTATTGGTGTTGCTTTTTTGGCAGCCTTCGGCTGGCTCCTTGTTGGAAATTTCACCTTAGCGCTCCTTTCCTTTGTTGCAGTTCTTATTGTCTCCTGCCCCTGTGCCATCGGTATTGCAACTCCCGCTGCTTTAATGGTGGGGGTGGGCAAGGGCGCTGAAATGGGTATTCTCATACGGGGTGCAGAATATCTTGAAAAGGCAGAGAAATTAACTGCCGTTGTCTTTGATAAAACTGGCACACTTACCAAAGGAGAACCTGAAGTAACTGAGATAGTGACTTTTGATGGGAAGGATGAAGACGTTATTCTTTCTGCCTCAATAGCTGA
>JAZDLE010000003.1:0-17323 GCA_043802315.1 Nitrospirota bacterium | reverse complement strand
TCCAAGTCTTGTCGGGATCAAAAATCTTTATCGTCTCCGCGATACGCCTCGTATTCTTGCCGAGATTCTTCTCATAAATAGTCCCTTCCTGGTTTAACATGAAGGTCATGACACCCGAATTCCCATACTCTGCCGGATATGCAACGATCGCGAAGCCGAGGATCATCTTTCCCTTTACGACATAATTGTACCTCCCTCCTTCGGCATGTTTCCCCTGGCCCTTGAGGATTTTGAAATAATACCCATAGAAAGGAGAAGGGCTGCTTTTCTTGCTGTATCCTTCTCTTGTCGCCTGCGCAATCAGTGGCCCGAAAGGACTCTCTGCTTCGCCCTCTTTTGCTTCCCAGTACAGTCCGTCGCGTTTCCCTTCGGTGCTGATTAATCTTTGGGCAAATTCGACTTTACCGCCGCCTCTGCAATCTTTGCTTGCGTATTCATGCTGTGCATCAACATAGGCATCAAGTACCTCGATAACATGCAATTCATTTCTGCCTATTCTCCGGTTCAGGATCTCTTTTTTGCCTTTACCTATATCGAAAACCCATGTTGTATCCTTCTTCACGATCGGGATGGGCATAGACCAGTTGTCGGCGCCTATATGCAGAACCATGGTATTCACAGATTCCTGCTCAAGGGTGTTCATCTGGTCATAAGCCTTGAGGAATTTTTCACGTCCTGCCCTGTCCGCTACTTCATCGCCGGAAGAAATCAATTCCTTGCTCCCGGGACCCAGAATGGCAAGCATTTCTTTCTCATCATTCGCCCTGACTGCAGCGACCAGAGACTTCACCGCCTCCTCAGGCGAGGAAAAGCTCTTCTGCGGCATGCCCGCGGCTTGCGAGGCCGGAGCAGTCCCGAGCAAGAACATGGCAGCAGCGACGAGGCAAGCCATCACAATCAACCAACGCTTCTCTCCCTTTTTATACAATGCGACGCTATTCATTATTTCCTCCCTTATGCATATATCATCCCTTCAAAGAATTCACGACAGCCTTCTGTTTCTCTACCTGCGGGGGCCTCCGCCTTTCCCGCTGCCCCGGGGACCTCCGCCTTGCTGTCTTATTTCCCCACCTGGGCGTCTTATTTCCCCGCCCTGGCGGCTTATGCCACCGCGTTCGCTTGCCTTTCGTTCGAAGTTTCCGTTGCCGATTCCGCTGAAGGGATTATCCTGCCCAGGAGTACGCTGAATTCTTTCCCGTTCGGTCCTTGCCCGAGGTCTGTCGGCACCTTCCCGACGTTCAATTGGGCGCTGAGATGGTTTCCCGTCCTGTCTTCCAATGCCCCTGCCCGGATAACCGCGCGTTTCCGGGCTCGCTGGTGATACCCGTGACGGTCTCGATCCGAAGCGTTCACTCGTTTTCCTGTCTCTGTAGGCAACCCCTTTTCTGTGGACAGGGTCATGTCTCCAGACATGCCTGTCGAAATCCCGCTTGCCGTGGTGTCTGTGGAATCGTCTCGTTTTATGGATGTCTATATAGATGTGACGGGCATGCCAGTCGAACCAGCACCATGAGAATAAGTCGATTCCGATAAAAATGCGGGGCCCAAAACTGATAAAACCGCCGGTGATAACAAAACCGGGCGGATAGTACCAGTAATAGGGGGGATACGCAGGATACCACCACGGGCCGTATACATAGAACGGATCGTAGACCGGCACATAGACAACCTCCGGGTCAGCCCGTTCGATCCTGATAACTTCCCGCTCGACGATGACTTGCTGTTCTTTGGTTGTCTGGAGATTCCCCTGCTCCTCGGCTTTGCGGCGCAATTCCTGAATGGTGGCCCTAACATCATCCTCCTGGCTCAGGAAGGCATCTCCCAGTTTCCGTGTCTGGTCGAGTTTGTCGCTCATGGCGATGAGAACGTCCGAGAAATGGCAGAGCGATTTTACACTTGGGTCCCAGGTCTTTTCCTGCAGAGCATTGTCCAGTTCATCGCCTTTCAGATTCTTGTTCTGACGCAACCAGCGCTCTGCCTCGACCACCTCAAGCGGATAGGTTGATGCCATCAGTATCTGGGCGATCAACGAATCGGGATACAGGGCGATCGGCGCAAGCATCTGCGTTAGTTCTTCCTTTTTGAACCTGTCGGTCTGCTCCGGTTTGCCGGAATCCTCCTGCGCCGGTATTCCGGGCGGTATCACAAGCATGGCGATGATGATCCACGCCAGACCACGTATAATAATTCGTGCAGTTTTCATGGCGTCTCCTTTTTTGCGCTTCTGGAAAATTCCAGACTTCCCGGGAAACCCTGACCGGGTCTTCCGTGACGGTTTTTCTGAAAAGGCAGGGTCATTGCAGCGACTCCATAATCTATTCTATCACTATCGGGGGTGCTATACAAAGTTAACTTTTCCTTGCTGAACGTTGCGCTTTTATCGTCTTTAAAAGATGAGTTAAGAGAATAATCGTAACACCGACAGAAAGAGCAGAATCAGCTACATTGAAAGCAGGCCAGTGGTATTTACCTATCGATAGATCAATGAAATCCACAACCCGGCCATAAAGAATTCTATCTATAAGGTTTCCTATTGCACCACCGAGGATAAGAGAGAGGCCGAGATAATTCTCTTTACCCTTGATCAGAAGAAATATCACAAAGAGTATGGCTGCTATCGATGCCGCGATGAAGAAACCGCTTCCAACACTTTTAAACATCCCGAAAGCAGCACCCTTGTTTGTAACAAGTACTAAATGAAGGAAGGGGAAGATCCCTATAGAATCATAGGGATTTATATAGTTGAGGGCAAGATATTTTGTTATCTGGTCTAAAGCTATTACAAGTGAAGAAATCAGGAGTGCATCTTTGAACTTTTTCATTCTCTATCCAAAAATAACCTTACAGCACCTTTCGCAGATTTCGGGTGCTTCTTTCGCTCTCCCAACCGTCTCGCTCCAGTTCCAGCACCTCTGACATTTCGCTCCTGGAGCCTTTTCTACCTTAATTTCAAGCCCCTCAATCTCTTCGCTTTTGTAGGACCCATCAAGGCTTTTATCTGAAATCTCAACTACCGAGACAATAAAGAAGATTGGTAAAAAGTCCTTGTATTGAGTAATAAGTGTTTTATAGCTTTGCTGTATGCTCTGTGCTCCGCCTGAGGAGGATAGCTCTTTGCTTTCAGAAAGAGAGAGGATTACCTTTGCCTCGAGGGAATTCCCTATGAACCTCTCTGCCCTTTTCATCTCTAAAGCCTTATTTACCTCATCCCTCAGAAGGAATAGATCACCCCATTTTTTTTCAAGCTCCAGGTCATAATGCTTTTCGTCAACCTCGGGAAATGAAGTAAGCAATACAGACTCCTCTGCATTCTGTATTCCATGCTTTCTACTCTCTGCTCCCTGCTCTTTGCTCTCTGCTCTTTTCCCCATGCTTTGCCAGACTTCCTCTGCAGTAAAGGACAGTACTGGTGCCATAAGCTTCGTCATTGTGGAAAGTATCTGATAGAGAACCCATTGGGCAGCACGCCTCTCTCCAGATTCTGATTTGAATGTATAAAGCCTGTCTTTCAGGACATCGAGATAGAAAGAGCTCATGTCAACAACACAGAAATTGTAAAGGGCATGGAAGACCTCGTGAAAATTAAAATTTTCATATGCTGACGTAACTGTTTCTATGAGTATCTGGAGCCTGCTCATTGCCCATCTGTCTATCTCTAAAAGGGCATGGCTATAATCTTTATTGTCAAAATCATAAAGGTTACCGAGGAGAAACCTGCAGGTATTTCTTATCTTCCGGTATGCCTCTGTGAGTCTGTCCAGTATCTCTTTGGATATCCGTACGTCTTCCCTGTAATCTTCTGCCGAAACCCATAATCTCAGTATCTCTGCACCATTGGCCTTTATGACCTCCTGCGGTGCAACAACATTTCCGAGAGACTTGGACATCTTTTTCCCCTGGCCATCAACGACAAAACCATGCGTGAGTACTGTATTGTAAGGAGCTCTCCCCCTTGTCCCTATAGAAACAAGAAGTGAGCTCTGGAACCATCCCCTGTGCTGGTCACTCCCTTCAAGGTACATATCTGCAGGCCAGCTCAGCCTTTTATCTGTCTCCATGACGGCCGCATGACTTACACCAGAGTCAAACCATACATCAAGGATGTCCATCTCCTTTGAGAATGATTTACCTCCACATTCTTTACAAGAATATCCCGATGGTAAAAATTCATGAGCCTCTTTTATAAACCATACATCAGCACCCTTTTCTTCAAACGATCTGATAATCCCTCCGAAGACTTCCTCTTCCTTAATAAAGCTTCCGCAGCTATCGCATTTTATCAGTGTTATTGGAACTCCCCAGGCCCTCTGTCTCGATATGCACCAGTCTGGTCTGTTTAAGACCATACCATAAATCCTGTCTTTTCCCCATCGGGGTATCCAGTTGACTCTGTCAATTTCTTCAAGACAACGCCCCCGCAAATCATTGTGTTCGATTGAAATAAACCACTGTTCTGTTGCACGAAAGATAACGGGTTTCTTGCACCTCCAGCAATGGGGATAAGAATGGGTAACCCTTTCTTCTTTCATCAAGGAATTCTTGTTTCTCATGATCTCTATTATTTTCTGATTTGCTTTAAATACAAACTGTCCCTCAAGTTCTCCTGCTTGTTTTGTGAATCTTCCCTTGTCGTCAACAGGTGCATAAATATCAAGTCCATATTTGGATCCAATCTCATAGTCTTCTTCACCATGACCAGGTGCAATATGTACAATACCTGTTCCTTCGCCAATGGTTACGAAATCTCCGAGGAATACCTTTGATTGCCTCTCAATAAATGGATGCTCTGTAACGAACCCTTCGAGGGTTTTTCCTTGAATTTTTAAAAGAACATTACCCCTTAGTATCTGCTTTTCTCTGAGAGTATCGAGAAGCCCCTCAGCAACAATATAAACTTCATCTCCGCTTTCAACAGCTACATATTCGAGGTCAGGATGGACTGCAAGGGCAAGGTTCGCAGGTAATGTCCAGGGAGTAGTTGTCCAAATGACAATGAAGACCTTTCTTTCAGTCAGGGCTGGTAATCTCTCTTTTATAACTGTATCATGAACCCTGAACTTTACGTAGATGGAGGGGGATTCCTTATCAGCATACTCCACTTCTGCTTCTGCAAGGGCTGTGACACAGGATGGGCACCAGTGTACAGGCTTCCTCCCTCTATAGACATACCCTTCTTTTACAAAATGAGCAAACTCTCTGACTATAGATGCCTCATAGGTGTAAGACATTGTGAGATACGGTGATGACCAGTTACCCAGGACACCAAGTCTCTTAAACTCACCTCTCTGGATGTCAACGAATTGAGCTGCATACTTTCTGCAGAGTCCCCTCTTTTCGAGAATAGTAACTTCTTCTTTTTTCATGCCGAGATTCTTGTCAACCTGCAATTCTATCGGTAGACCATGACAATCCCAGCCCGGCACATACGGTGAATAGAAGCCTTTCATGGATTTGTATTTGATAATTACATCTTTAAGGATTTTGTTCAGGGCATGGCCGATATGGATAGGTCCATTCGCATAGGGTGGTCCGTCGTGAAGGATATAATGTTTATTTTTTCTGTTCTTTTGCTGGATTTTTTCATATATCTTCTTCTCTTCCCAGAGGCTCATTATTGTTGGCTCTCTCTCAGTGAGGTTTGCCTTCATCGGAAAGTCAGTCTGGGGAAGATTAAGGGTGTTCTTGTAATCCTCGGGAAGGATTTTCACTTCTCCTCTGCCTTCTCCTTTTTCTTGGCCTCTCGCTCTGCAATCAACTTCTGTGCAATATAGCTGGGCACCTCTTCGTAATGGGAAAATTCCATTGAATAAAGCCCTCTTCCTGAGGTGAGGCTATGGAGCTGGTTTGCATAGGTGAGCATTTCTGCCATAGGCACGAGGGCAACGATCTTCTGGGTTCCGCCTGAGTGCGGTTCTACTCCCTGAACTTTGCCTCTCTTTGAATTAAGATCACCTATTACTGCACCGAGGGTATCGTCAGGAGTTACAACCTCAGCTTTCATTGTAGGCTCAAGTATTATAGGCTTTGCATCCAGGAAAGCCTTTTTCAAACCCATAGAGCCTGCGATCTTAAATGCCATTTCTGATGAATCTACTGTGTGATAGGAACCATCATAGAGGGTCACCTTTAAATCAACGACGGGATAGCCTGCAATGATACCTTCATGCATTGTTTCCACTACTCCCTTCTCAACAGCGGGCCTGTATTGTTGAGGGATTACACCCCCAACAATCTTATCGAGGAATTCGTATCCGCCTCCCCTTGGGAGCGGCTCTATCGCTAACCAGCAATCACCATACTGACCCCTGCCACCTGACTGTTTCTTGTATCTGCCCTGTGCCTTTGTTGCGGCCTTAATCGTTTCCCTATAAGGGACCTTAGGAGTTTTCATTACGACCTCTGTACCAAACTTCCTTTTGAGTCTCTCGATTGTCACTTCGAGATGGACCTGCCCCATTCCTGAAAGGAGCATCTCCTTCGTCTCCTCATCCCTCTGAAACCTGAGAGTCGGGTCTTCTTCGAGTATCCTCTGAAGGCCGACGCCTACTTTTTCTTCATCACCTTTGCTCTTCGGTGCAATTGCATAAGATATTATGGGTTCAGCGAATTTCATCTTTTCAAAGAGAATCTGACTGGCCTCATCAGAAAGGGTATCTCCTGTAAATGTTTCCTTGAGTTTTGCCACTGCACCTATCTCACCCGGCCCTATGGTCTGTGCAGATATCTGTTTTTTACCCATGAGATAAAAGACTTGGCCGATTCTCTCTTTTGCCCCCGTTGATGTGTTCAGGACAGTAGAGTCAGCCCTGAATATTCCAGAATACACCCTGAAGACAGAGAGCCTCCCCGCATAGGGGTCTGCTATGGTTTTGAATACATAAGCTGAAAGGGGTTCCGTCTTCAAGGGTTTCCTTTCAACCTCTTTCCCGTCCTTCGGATTTTTGCCTTTAATAGGTGATAGGTGTGCCATCTCTACTGGTGAAGGGAGGCACAAGAGTACCGTATCAAGGAGCTGGGGAATTGCTATATTCTTTAATGCAGAACCACAGGAGACAGGTATAAACCTCTTTGTTAAAGAGCCTTCCCGTATACCACTGATGATTTCATCTTCAGAGAGTCCGCCACCCTCAAGATATCTCTCAAGCAAGGTGTCGTCAGACTCTGCAATCTTTTCTACGAGTTTCTTCCTGTATTCTTCAACTTCTGACATCATCTCAGAAGGTATGTCAGATTCCTCTGCCTTTCCATTACGGAAAGTGTAGGCCTTCATCTTCACCAGGTCAACGATGCCAGAGAAATTTTCCCCTGAGCCAATAGGGATACAAAGGGGTACAGCCTCTTGCTCAAAAGATTTTTCAAGCTCTCCCATAGCCCTCGAAAAGTTTGTAATATCCCTGTCCATTTTATTGATAAAGACAACCCTCGGCACCTCGAATTCATCTGCGTACCTCCATATCTTGACGGTTTCAGGTTTAACACCCGAGATTGCACTGATTATGACGATTGCTCCATCAACAGCCCTGAGGCAGCCTCTCGCATCCTCGAGAAAGTTGATAAAGCCCGGTGTGTCTATGATGTTAGTCCTGCAATCCTTCCAGTTACAGAATGCGAGGGAAGAAGAAATAGTAATCTTTCTTGCTACCTCCTCAGGCTCATAATCGGTTGTTGTCGTTCCATCCTGGACATTACCGAGCCTGTCGATAGAACCTGCATTAAAAAGCATAGCCTCTACCAGTGAGGTCTTACCTGCCCCTCCATGTGCAATAACTGCTACATTTCGTATTTTGTCTACCTCTGTGTCTGCCATAATGCCCCCTCTATTTATAGAATTTAAAAATCAAACTCCAGAAGGAATTCATCCTTTCTGTGTCATTCCGCACTTGTCGGAGCGACTCTCAGCGAAGACTCGCATCGAGATGCGGAATCCAGGTTCTTTGTTTTTCCCTGGTTTCGCAGGAATGATAACTAGTACTAATAGTATTTCAAATTTCCACTATCCTATTTTGAATTCATTAGGGTTTTTCATTTTACCATAACGGATTTTGAAAGTCTTAGCCCCCCTGTATGCTCCTGCCGATGGAATGTGTAAAGGGAAGAATTAATTCAGTATTTTTAACCTTGAATTAAGCAAAGGTGTAGCCGCAACCTTTAGGTTGCGTGTATTTAAACAACTATTAATACGCCTTTCAAGTAATTTTAAACGCAGGCTGAAGCCTGCGGCTACAATGGTTTGTAATGATCTTTGCGCAATTCGGGTTTTAATTGCGGTTAGGTAAACCTCAATGGCTGATGCCATCTTTCAGTAATTTGTATTCTATGCTGTCAACGAGTGCCTGATACGAGGCATCGATGATATTTTCTGAGACTCCTACGGTACCCCACCTCTTTTCCTCGTCTCCTGACTCGATGAGGACCCTGACCTTTGCAGCCGTCCCTTTTCCTGCTGCGAGGACACGAACTTTATAGTCATGAAGTTTTACATATTTCAATTCCGGATAGAATTTATCGAGGGCCTTTCTCAGGGCGTGATCGATGGCATTGACTGGGCCATTACCTGTTGCTGCTGTATGTTCAATACGGCCACCAACTTTTACCATGATGGTTGCTTCACTCATCGGGTCTTCCCCCTCTTTTCTCTTCTCTACGATAACTCTAAAGCCTATGAGGTCAAAGAATCTCCTGTGGAGACCTAAGGCTTTTTTCATCAGGAGTTCGAAAGATGCCTCTGCACCCTCAAACTGGAAACCCTCATTCTCAAGGTTCTTGAGAGTATTAACCATATCTTGTAACTGGGGAGAATTTGGGTCAAGGTTGATCCCGAATTCCTCTGCTTTTCTTAATATGTTACTCCTGCCAGCAAGGTCTGATATCAAGACCCTCTGTGAATTACCAACGAGCCCAGGACGGATATGTTCATAGGTCTCTGGCCTTTTCTGAACCGCACTCACGTGGATTCCGGCCTTATGGGCAAAGGCGCTGTCTCCCACAAAGGGCTGCCTCTTAAAATGCCTCAGATTTGCAATCTCGTTCACAAACCTCGATACATCCCTGAGCCTCTTGAGCTGTTCATCTCGAATACAGCTTATTCCGAGTTTAATCTGGAGATCTGGAATGAGAGAACAGAGGTTTGCATTGCCGCATCTTTCTCCAAGGCCATTGATTGTGCCCTGCACGTGCGTTGCACCACTTTCTACCGCTACTAATGAATTCGCAACGGCACATTCAGAGTCATTGTGTGCATGGATTCCAACAGGTATCCGGACAATTTTCATAACGGAATCTATGATACTTCTCACCTCATTCGGGAGGCTCCCGCCGTTTGTGTCGCATAACACAAGGCAGTCTGCCCCTGCATCCTGTGCTGTAGAAAGACATTTTATAGCATACTCAGGATTACCTTTGTATCCATCGAAGAAGTGTTCTGCATCGAAAAAGACCTTTTCGACGTATCTTTTCAGGTAGACAATGGAATTGTTAATAATATCGAGGTTCTCTTCGAGGGGTATTCTCAGTGCTTCTGTAACATGAAAATCCCAGGTCTTTCCGAAGATCGTTATAATTTTAGCCTTTGAATCAAGGAGGGCATTTGTCGTTGTGTCTTCATCGACCCTATGCCTCGGCCTGTGTGTGCTCCCAAAAGCAACAACCTGAGAGTTTTCGAGTTTTAGTTTTTTTACTTTTTTGAAATACTCAATATCTTTTGGATTAGAGCCAGGCCATCCTCCCTCTATATAATGAACGCCGAGTTCATCAAGCTTTTCGGTAATCCGGAGCTTGTCCTCTACAGAGAAGGCTATATCTTCTGTCTGTGCCCCATCCCGTAATGTGGTATCGTAAATCTCTACTTGGCGCATGGTTTATTTCTCTCCAAGGCCAAAAGCATCGTGCAGTACCCTGACAGCAAGCTCTGTATACTTTGCTTCAATAACGCACGAGACCTTTATTTCAGACGTACTTATCATCATAATGTTTATGCCATGTTTTGCAAGGGTCTCGAACATCTTTGCTGCTACTCCTGAATGGGTCCTCATACCCACACCTACGACAGAGACCTTTGCTATGTCTTCCCTGAGGGTAACCCCTTTTGAGCCGAGTTCAGCAGCAATCCCCTCGGTAATGGCCAGAGTCTTTTTGCTGTCTGTCTTGGGAACAGTGAAGGATATATCCGTTGCCTTTCCATCACTGCTTACATTCTGAACAATCATGTCAACAACGATATTCGCATGTGCGATTGCCTGAAAGAGTTTTGCTGCTATCCCTGGCCTATCATGGACTGCTGTCACTGTTATCTTCGCCTGATTTTTGTCATAGGCAACGCCTGACACCTCAATCTTTTCCATCTCCTTGTCCTCCTTAACGACGAACGTACCGGGATTATCACTGAAACTTGACCTGACCACAACCGGGACATCATATTTCTTTGCAAATTCGACAGACCTTGTCTGGAGAACCTTTGCGCCGAGGCTTGCGAGTTCCAGCATTTCGTCATAAGAAATCTTATCGAGTTTCTTCGCTTCAGGAACGATAATGGGATCCGTCGTGTAAACACCATCAACATCTGTGTATATTTCGCAGAGATCTGCTTTGAGTGCTGCTGCAACGGCCACCGCAGAGAGGTCAGAGCCACCCCTGCCAAGGGTTGTCACATCAGAGGTCTCTGTTATCCCCTGAAACCCAGCGATAACAGGTATTATGCCTTCATCTATCGCACGTCTTACTCTTTCTCCCGTGATCTTTTCTATCTTCGCCTTTGTATGAACGCTGTCTGTTATAATCCCCACCTGTCTTCCTGTAAAAGACAGAGACTCTAAGCCGAGTTCTCTTATCGCAATGGCTGTAAGGGCAGCACTTACTCTTTCTCCAGATGAGAGCAGAAGATCCATTTCCCGCTCATCGGGACTTGGAGATATCTTATTTGCGAGACCGATGAGCTTATCAGTCTCACCTGACATTGCAGAGACAATGACCACAACATGATTACCCTGTTTCTGGGTTCTCACAACCCGTTCTGCAACGGTCTTTATCCTCTCTATGCTCCCCACAGATGTGCCCCCATATTTCTGAACAATGAGCATTAGTCTAAGACCTCTTTTCTTTTTTTGTAATATACCATGGAAAAATAAACAACCTCAAATGCTCATAGACAAGTATCCAGAAAAGGCAGGTATCATCTGACCTCTTTTGGGCATACAGAGATGGGAGGCAATACTATTACATTGACTCCTTAGCCGTAGCCTGTATTACCTCCTTTATATTCCTGTCGATAACTTCTGGGAGAAAAGGTATATCTAAGTTTAAAAATCCAGAAGTTATCACAGAAATAGCATCCTCTCTGGAGATACCCCTTGACATTAAGTATTCAACCTGTTCTTCAGCAATGGGACCTATTGAAGCTTCATGAGAGAGTTCAGCCTTTAGTGCACCATCAGATATCAACTGCGGTATTGCATAAATCTTTCCTCTGTTGGAGAATACTATTCCGCGACAGTCAAGATGAGCTAAACAATAACCCTTGGTCTTAGCTACTAAATCACCTCTTGCATAGATTACGCTTTCATCAGCAGCAATCGTCCGTGCTATAGATTCACCTCTTGTATCTTCTCCCTCAAGGATTATTCTTGAACCGAGATCAATATAAGAGTCTTTAAGTCCATAAACAACAGTATTAAACTTGGCAGAAGACCTGTCTCCTTTGAGATAGGCAACGGGAAAGGCCTGAATTGACTTCACGGGCTTTAAAAGGACATAGTTACTGACAAAAACCCCATCCTCTTCAACAATAGCCCACGTCCTTGGCCTTACATGGAAGTTTTCAGCCCAATTATGGATCATCGTGAAGAAGAGTTTCCCGCCTTTTTTAATAAAGAACTCAGAAATACCCAGATGGATTCCTTCAGCGTCTCCTTTAGAGAGAGTACATCCCGTTATCACCTGGAGCTCTGCGCCTTCTTCTACAATTATAATATTGTGAACGTTTTGACTCACATAGTTTTCTGCAACGAGAAGGCATGCCTGTACAGGATACTCGAGTTTCTGGTGTGGTAAGACCCTGATGAAGTATCCATGAGTCATATTCAGTTCTGCCTGAGCTGTATACTTATCCTGATCAACAGGCACAGCTCTCCAGTAATAATCTTCCAGCCAGTCATATTTTTTTAAAGCCTCTGCTGTACTCATTATCTCGAGCTTGCCCTCATAGAGCTTGTTTAATCTCTCATAGACCACAGAGTGGTCAACTTGAACATATGATCCTGATCTTACCTCTTCCTTCACGTTGATACCGGCCATAACGGCAGCTTCTCGTTCTTGCTGGGGTAAGCTCTCAAGGCTCTCTATTCTTTCTCTTTCGATATGCTGGTTGTACCGTAAAAGATCTATATCAGGGCCAAGAGCTGCTTTCTTTTCTTTCGCCTTTTCCGCCCTTTCCCTTATATCAGAAAGGTATGTCTTGCTTATCGACATACAGCACACCTCCTGTACCCGTGCTTTTTTATTTCAGCAAGGATATCTCTGGGATTACCTCCGCAGATTAACTTCCCATCAAAGATGATATAGCCTTTATCAGCATTTACAAAATCAAGGATATGGCCAGTATGCGTTATTATTAAAGCACTTCTTTTTTGCTCCTTTAGTTTATCTTCTTTTCCCAGAAGAGTGTTTATTGCTTCCCCTACGAGAGCGATGTTCTCAAGATCAACTCCAGATTCTGGCTCGTCTATGAAGACTAAATCTGGCCTTTGTACCATGAGCTGCAAAAGCTCTGATCGCTTCATCTCACCACCAGAAAAACCTTCGTTCAGTCCTCTATCTAAATGATTGAGAAGGTTGAGCTTCTCTGCAATCTTCAGAGTATCTTCTTTGTGTGTTCCATCTGGGATTATTTCTATGAATTTCCGTAATGAGACGCCCCTGACTGTCGGTGGTCTCTGGAAGGAGATACCAAGACCAAGCCTTGATCGTTCAGAGATATCCTTTTCAGTGATATCTTCTCCCTTAAAATATATCCTTCCCTGCACCACTTGATACTTAGGGAATCCCATCAGAGCCATGATAAAAGAAGTTTTTCCAGCACCGTTGGGACCAAAAAGCATATGGACTTCGCCATAATTCATGGAGAAATTTACACTTTCTAAAACCTGTCTCTCTCCTATAAACATACTAAGGTTTTCTACTCTTAACATCTCCTGCATTATTTCTTCCTCCTGCAATTCACAAGGCTACATTACAGTTTATTATCTTATTTTCTCATGTGGAGAAGCAAGCAGATTTCTCTGAATAACATCATGTAAGAAGTACATATCATTTATTCTCTGTGATGCTCATTTCTACTTTGGCTTGACACAGAACTGTGCAAACCTTGACTTTATTTTTACTGGGAATTTATAATTCTTACCTAACATGGGAACATATACTACATTCCGGCCTCATAAAACCAGGCGCAAGAGGACTCACGGCTTTCTGGAAAGGATGAGTTCTCCTGGAGGGCGCAGAGTTCTCAAGAGGAGAAGGAACAAAAGTCGGAAAAGGTTGACAGTGTAAGGCTCAATTTTTTTGAGCCCCCTGACTAAAAATGGGATTTTGAGGCGGTCTTCAAGGAGGGGTTACCTTCTCTTCAACATTATCTTGTCCTTTTCGTAAGGCCAAAGGAACTTCCTTTTAACCGCCAACGACCGAAGCAATTATTCGATGTAGCGTTCGGCTGAGTTCAACGAGGTCACAGGGCACTGAATGATAAAAGGATATCTTTAAGATGAAAAAAGTTTTTATATCACTGATAAGGCTGTATAGGGTTATCATCTCACCCGTGCTCCCTATGAGCTGCAGGTTTATCCCAACCTGCTCTGAATATGCGATTGAGGCCATAGAGAGACATGGTGCCATGAGAGGGTCATATCTCTTAGTAAGGAGGTTACTGAGGTGTCATCCCTTTCATCCCGGTGGGTATGACCCTGCGAAACGATAATGGAAAAAAGGGCCCTTATTGCTATAGCACTTTCCTTTTTACTCCTTTTCCTCTACCAGTACTTTTTTATTAAACCTGAACCTGGGCAAATCCAGAAAAAAGCAGAGGTTGCAAAGAAAGAAGAACCAGCGCCTGCAAAGCCTGTTGAACTCCCTGTTCCTAAAAAGACACCGGCTGAAGAAAAAGAGATAAAGGTAGAGACTGAATTCTATTCAGCAGTATTTACAACCAGAGGTGGAACACTTAAACACTATGAGATCAAGAAATACAAAGATAAAGACGGTAAAAATGTTGTGCTCCTTACGGGTCAGGGTTTAGAACCTCCTCTCAGCATAGGCTCAAAAGAAGACTTTAGTCTCTCAGATGCCAACTTCTCTACTTCCGGGAAGGATTTCAGGCTCGATAAAGACAAGAAATCAGACTTCCTTACCTTTGAATACACAGATTCTAAATCTTCTGTCAGAAGGACATATACAATCCATAACGATGATTACAGGATTGATCTTAAAGATGAGGTCTCAGGGCTCACTGACTACTGGATAACCCTTGGCACTGATTTCGGCATCCATGATAGCAAAGACAAATCTGCTCATATAGGGCCTGTGCTTCTCCAGGAGAGTGACAGAATTGAGTTTGACGCAAAGAAACTGAAAGAAGCCAAGAGCTATTCAGGAGGTCTAAAATGGATAGCCCAGGAAGATAAATATTTCTTTGCCTCTCTCGTACCTCTTACCACTATGGAGGAGGCAAAGGTGTGGAAACAGAACGATCTTCCTTTTATCGCCTTCAGAAGCAAACCTGTCACCAATAACTTTATCCTCTATGCAGGGCCAAAGGAATATGACAGACTGAAGGCCCTTAAGGTGGGGCTCGAACATATCATAGATTTCGGTTTCTTCTCGGTAATAGCCGTGCCTCTTTTCTGGGCACTAAAGCTCTTTTATAAATTTTTCGGTAATTATGGGTGGGCAATTGTTCTCCTCACCATAATAATCAGAATCCCATTTATCCCCCTCGTCAACAAAAGTCAGAAATCAATGAAGAAGCTGCAAGAACTACAACCGAGGATGGCTGAGGTAAGAGAAAAATTTAAGAAAGACCCCCAGAGGATGCAGAAGGAGATGATGGGGCTTTATAAGAAATACAAAGTAAACCCTCTCGGTGGCTGTCTTCCCATGATCCTCCAGATCCCGGTGTTCTTCGCTCTTTATAAGATATTGCTGATAGCCATAGAACTGAGGGGAGCACCTTTTATGCTCTGGATAAAAGACCTCTCAGCACCTGATACACTTTTTGGACATATGCCATCATGGTTACCCTTAATCGGTGGCTTTGCTGTAGGTCCCTTACCGATACTCATGGGTGCCACCATGGTAATCCAGCAGAAGATGACCCCTACCACCATGGACCCTGCCCAGAACAAGATGATGATGCTTATGCCAATCGTATTCACTTTTATGTTCCTGAACTTTGCATCTGGCCTCGTCCTCTACTGGCTCATGAACAATATCTTCAGTATCGCTCAGCAGCTTTATGTGAACAGGAAACTCAAAAGAGCATCATAAACCTTCCCCCTAATCTCCGATTTATTTGCGTTATACTAATAAGTAAAAGAGTTGAAAGGAGTCAAGGGGTCAAGGATTCTAGCGTAATACTTTAGAAAACAAACCCTCGAACCCTTTTAACAATTTTCCAGGATAAGATCCGGAAATGTTTACAGATGATACCATTGCTGCGATATCTACTCCCTTAGGTGAAGGTGGTATAGGCATTGTCAGGCTGAGCGGGAAAGATTCGGTAGGGATTGTTGAAAAAATCTTTTCTTCACAAAAAAATAAATCCCTGAAAGATTTAGGCTCATACAAAGTTATCTACGGGCATATAAAAGACCCTGTAACAGGCGAGGAGATTGACGAAGTGCTTGTTACTGTTATGCACTCCCCTCACTCCTATACACGAGAGGATGTTGTTGAAATAAACTGCCACTCAGGCATGGTCACTCTGAGAAAGACCCTCGAGTTGGTCCTTAAAGAAGGTGCAAGACTTGCAGAGCCAGGAGAGTTTACGAAGAGGGCATTTATCAATGGAAGGATAGACCTCACACAGGCAGAGGCAGTACTTGATCTTATAAAATCTAAGACTGACGAGAGCAGAAGGATTGCGATCGAACAGCTTCAGGGCGGTCTCTCTGAAAAGATAACTATCCTGAGAGATGGGCTGAAAGAGCTCTGTGCCCATTTAGAGGCATACATAGATTTCCCTGAGGATGATATAGAGATAGCTACAAAAGAGGATATGGTAGCGTCAATGAAAGAGATTGAAAAAGAACTGCAGAAACTCCTTAAGACGTATGATGAAGCACGGTTCTTCAGGGAAGGACTTTCGACAGCAATTATTGGAAGACCAAATGTAGGTAAATCATCCCTCCTGAATGCGCTCCTTCAAAAAGACAGGGCTATAGTGACCGCCCATCCAGGTACCACGAGAGACGTGATCGAAGAGTATCTGAACATAAACGGCCTTCCCTTACGGATTATGGATACAGCAGGAATAAGAGATGTGCAGAATATTGCCGAGAAAGAAGGTGTCAAAAGAAGTCTTCAGAGCATTGAGAACGCAGACATTGTGATTGCCGTTTTTGATGGAAGCGAATCCTTAAAAGATGAAGATTTTGAGGTTATAGAAAAGATTAAGGGTAAAAATGCAATTATCGTCTTGAATAAGTGTGACCTTCCATCAGCATGTGATAAAGTTGCCCTTGCCTCACGACTTGGGTTTTACGATTCACCTGTCTTGAATATCTCAGCTATCAAAGGTGATGGCCTTGAGGAACTCAAGGATAGGATTTTCAATTCCTCTCTTAAGGACTGGAAAGAAGAGAGGGAAGGGGTTCTTATCACAAATCTCAGGCATAAGATTGCTATAGAAAATGCTATTGCATCACTCAGGAGGGCCGTATCTGGATTCACGGAGAAAAACCCTCTTGAGGTAGTTGCTTTAGAGCTCAGAGATGCCCTTGACAGACTCGGTGAGATTGTTGGAGCCGTTACAACGGAAGACATCCTTGAACATATATTTAAGAATTTCTGTATCGGGAAATAGCAATGTCTACAGCATTGTAAATCTGAAGTTTTAGAATGTAAAATGAGATTTATAAAAGAGTCCGCCTGTCTCAGTATGTTAGAACTTGTAACTCGGAACTTATAACTTTGAACTGAATTTGTGCCGGTGTGGTGGAATTGGCAGACGCGCCGGACTCAAAATCCGGTGGGGGCAACTCCGTGTGGGTTCGACTCCCACCACCGGCACCACATTCTCTGATATTCGTATTGAGTTCTGATTGACTGAAACAGGTATTTC
>JAZDLE010000002.1:0-31817 GCA_043802315.1 Nitrospirota bacterium | reverse complement strand
GGAAAAGGCTGAGGCCGAAGCTGACAAAGAAATCGCCGCCGGAAAAACCAGATTATTCGACTCCATAGAAGACTTTATTGCTGACCTTAAAAAATGAGAATCCTCCGCACCGAAGCCTTTAAGGAGGATTACAAGAGGCTTCCCAAGACTGCCGAAAAATTCGATGAAAAGATAAAGCTCTTTATCAATGTCATCAGTCACCCTTCTCTCAGGGTTAAGAAAATGAAAGGGCACAAAAACCGCTGGGAGGCAAGCATAGATATGTTCTATCGGTTTACCTTTGAAATACATCGTGACTATTACCTTCTCCGTCGTATCGGCCCACACGATTATGTCCTGAAAAAGCCGTAGCCACTGTTCGTTCCTGTTATCTTTGAATAAAAAGCATTTCTGTTCAATTCACAACCTCCAGTACCGCCCAGCCAAAGGGAACTAAACCTATACTAACCAGAGAGGCCAATTTCAAGAACAGAGGCCATAAGATCTTTTGAGAGTGCCGAAAAGTTTGTCAAAGAAATAATGGATAAAATACAGAAGCAAAATCCTCAGAAAAAGTTATTTTAGCGCTTACTTCATTCAATCCTTATCTTTCGATCTCATCAAAGGTGTAAACCCCGTTGGAATTTTACACGAGGCATTGAACCACGTGCACAAAATCGAAAGATTCTTTAGTTTATCATCCCCATTGCACGCCGTGGGCATTCCTACGGGGTAAATAAAAATTGACTTGTTTCTCTCATATTGCTTTTCGATGACCAATATTATTTAATAATTGATGATCATCTCCTGTAATGTTAATAAGATCATGAGGATTCGAGTGGTCAAGTCTACGACTCGTAGAGGGGTCAAGGATTCGAGGGAAATGCTTGAAAGCACTTGAACCCTTGAATCCTGGAATCCTTGAATCCTTTTTAGCAATTAAATTTGAGAAGAACCATAACTGATATGACAGAATTTACCCCATTGATGAAGCAATACTTCAGTATTAAAGAAAAATACAAGGACGCTATTGTCCTCTTCAGGCTCGGAGATTTTTATGAGATGTTTGGAGAGGATGCTGAAAAGGCATCAAAAATCCTTCAGATAGCGCTCACCACAAGAGAAAAATCAAAAGAAGAACCTGTACCGATGTGTGGCGTACCTTACTTTGCATCAGAGTCTTACATCTCGAAGTTGATCAAGGCTGGATATAAAGTTGCGATATGCGAACAAATGGAGGATCCAAAAGAGGCAAAAGGCATTGTCCGCAGGGATGTCATAAAGGTTATTACACCCGGAACACATTCACCCGAAAACCCAAAGGAAAACACCTATATCGCAAGTCTCTTCCCTTCTGCAAACAAACACGGTATAGCCGTAACTGATATCTCAACAGGCGAGTTCATCCTGTATGAGTCAGAAGAAAATATCGAGGATGAAATGCAGAGGTTTGAACCGAGAGAGATTTTAATCCCCCAGAGTCTCAAGGACAATATCCACTATAAAGAGTCACTGAATACCTTCTATACATCTTTTTATGATGATTGGTATTTTGATTATTCTGAGGCATACAGGACCCTCTTGAACCATTTAAAGGTCTCTTCCCTCGATGGCTATGGATGTGATGGCATGGTTACAGCAATCTCTGCTGCAGGCGCCCTCGTCAGTTTTCTTGAGGATACACAGAAGGAAGTATTCAGCCTTAAAAAGATAAGCACCCTACGACAGGATTCCTACATGTTCCTCGATGCAGCAACACAACGAAACCTTGAACTCACCCATAACATCAGGGATGGCTCTCATAAAGGCACACTTCTATGGATTCTCGATGAAACACTGACGCCAATGGGAGGAAGATTTCTGAGGTCCTCTCTTTTAAAACCACTGATTGACATACAGGGAATAAAGATGAGACAGGATGCAGTCGAATACCTTATAGAAGACTACGAACTGCTCGAAGAACTCAGGACATCCCTGAGAAAGATTCAGGATCTTGAGAGGCTCTCTTCAAAGGTGAGTTCAAAGAGTGCAAATGCAAGGGACCTTATAGGGGTTAAAAATTCCCTCACATACCTGCCAAAGGTCAGGAAATCTCTCAGCATCTGTAAAAATCACTATTTAAGATCAATTTCAGAAGATATATCAGAATTCTCAGACCTCAGAAAATTAATAGAGAAAAGTATTCTTGATACTCCTCCCATAAGCCTGAGAGATGGTGGAATTATTAAGGATGGATACAGCACTGACGTAGACGAACTCAGAAAGATATCCACGAAAGGCAAAGACTTTATTTCAGAGCTGGAGATTAAAGAGAAAAACAGGACAGGTATATCCTCTTTAAGAGTTGGCTATAACCGGGTCTTTGGATACTACATCGAGGTAACGAAAGCAAATCTCCACATGGTTCCTGAGGATTACATAAGGAAACAGACTCTTGTGGGAGGAGAGAGGTTCATAACTCCGGAACTGAAGGAATATGAGAGCAAAGTCCTTGGAGCCGAGGAGAAGCTCAAAAATCTTGAATACCAGCTCTTTCAGGAAATACTCGATGAAGTCCAGAAAGAATCTATCCTTTTGTCGAAAGCGGCTCATGCTATAGCAATCGTTGATTTTCTTTCATCCCTTGCAGTTGTCGCTAAACGATATAACTACGTAAAACCTACTGTCGATGAATCAGGCGTAATAGAGATAACTGACGGGAGACATCCTGTCCTCGAAAGAATACCATCAGATGAAAAGTTCATACCAAACAATACCTATATAGATATAGAAGATAACCGCCTCCTCATAATCACAGGGCCGAATATGGCAGGAAAATCCACCTACATGAGACAGGTTGCCCTCATCGTCCTCATAACACAAATCGGGAGTTTCGTTCCAGCATCTGATGCAAGGATCGGTACTGCTGACAGGATATTTACAAGGATAGGTGCATCAGACTTCCTTACAAAAGGTCAGAGCACCTTCATGGTAGAGATGATAGAGGTGGCAAACATAACACACAATTCAACAAACAAAAGCCTCATACTCCTCGATGAAGTGGGAAGGGGCACAAGCACCT
Organism: Nitrospirota bacterium; assembly: GCA_043802315.1. GTDB lineage: Bacteria > Nitrospirota > Thermodesulfovibrionia > Thermodesulfovibrionales > SM23-35 > DASPRG01. The sequence continues at coordinate 28,777 of JAZDLE010000002.1, read as the reverse complement.
TTGACGGTATAAGCATTGCATGGGCTGTTGCAGAATACATCCTCAACGAGAAAAAGGCGAGGACACTTTTTGCAACGCATTATAACGAGCTCACAGAACTCGGTCTTACGCACAATGGTGTTAAGAATTATAATGCGTCCGTAAAGGAATGGGGTGATGAGATTATATTCCTCAGGAAAATAGAAAAAGGACCTGCTGACAAGAGTTATGGAATACAGGTCGCACGATTAGCAGGCATCCCTGAAGCCATAATAAACAGGTCTAAAGAGGTATTAGCCAATTTAGAAAAAGAGGAACTTGATGAGACAGGAAGTCCGAAATTTGCAGACAGGAAAACAAAGAGACGCAACGTTCAGCTTGACCTCTTCTCGTCCATGCCAGACTCCATCATGACGGAAATCATAAACCTTGATGTGAGATCACTGAAACCGCAAGAGGCACTCGATAAGCTTATCGAGTTGAAAAGGAAGGTGGACTCCTATTCTATTTCCTTGACAAAAAAGAAAAACCCATGATATGAAATTACAGTCTTATTAATTTTAGAAAGGAGGAATGAATGAACCCCGAGGATCTCAAGTACCATAAAGAACATACCTGGGCCAAGGTTTCAGGAAAAAAGGCAACAATCGGTATAACTAATTATGCACAGGATGCTCTTGGTGATATTGTTTATATTGATCTTCCAGAAGTGGATACCAGCGTAGATGCCAATAGCGAGATCGGTGAAATAGAATCAACAAAGGCAACCTCATCCATAGTCTCTCCTCTCAGTGGAAGGGTCATAGAGGTAAACGAAGAACTCTCAGAATCTCCGGAGACTATCAATGAAGAACCTTACGGTAAAGGATGGATAGCCATCCTTGAGATTGACGACATCTCTGAAGTGGATGATCTGATGGACGCCTCTGAATATGAGAAATATGTTGAAGAGGAGAAAAAATGAGATTAGCCATTCTCGGCGCAGGTCCCGGGGGTTATGTCGCTGCAATTAAGGCTGCTCAGCTGGGAGCACAGGTCACTGTTATAGAGGATACAGAAGTTGGAGGTACCTGTCTCAACAGGGGCTGCATTCCTACAAAGGCATTATTAGCAACAACCGAACTGTTACATAAGACAAGGAATATCGCAGAATTCGGAATAGAAATCTCAGGGCAGATCATACCCAACCTCTCAAAAATCATGGAAAGGAAAAACAAGGTTGTCTCAATACAGGTGAAAGGAATTCGTTCCCTCTTTAAAAGCTGGGGCATAAACCTTATTGAAGGAAAGGGCATAATCCTCAGTCCTGAAAAGATAGAAGTTGCAAGGAAAGATGGCTCAACAGAAATAGTAGGAGCTGACAAAATCATCATAGCTACTGGTTCAAGACCAGCACAGTTGCCCCTGTTCCCTTTTGACGGAGAACGTATACTTTCAAGTGATGATGCCTTAAGCATAAAGTCTGTTCCAAAGAGTCTGATCATCATAGGTGCCGGAGTTATAGGTTGTGAATTTGCATTCATCTTCAGTGAACTCGGCACTGATATCACTTTGCTGGAACTCATGCCGAGGGCAATCTCCACAGAAGACCCTGAAATATCAGAAATCCTTGAGAAAGAACTAAAAAAGAAGAAGATAAAACTTTTGACGGGAATAAAAATAACAGAGGTAAAAGGTCAACAAGACGGAATTCATGTTTTCCTCGAAGGAGGCAATGAACTCGTGGCAGAAAAATTACTTGTCTCCGTTGGCAGGGCTCTCAACTCTGATAGAATAGGCCTTGAAGCGATAGGAATGCAAAAAGGATTAAAGGGAGAGATCGTGGTCAATGAAAAGATGGAGACAAACAGAGGAGGCATATATGCCATTGGCGATGTTACAGGTGGCCTCCTCTATGCACATGTTGCTTCAACACAGGGGAAAATCGCTGCCAAGAATGTAATGGGTGGAGATGAAACGATGGATTATGGCGTAGTTCCCTATGCAATATTTACATCGCCAGAGATAGCCGGTGTCGGGCTCAAGGAGAATCAGGCTGTAGAAAAACTGATCAAGGTAAAAACAGGCCACTTTCAATTCAGAGCTATCGGCAAGGCCCATGTAATGGGAGAGATCACCGGTTTTGTCAAGGTTGTCTCTGATGAGACATCTGACAGAATACTGGGTGTCCATATCATTGGACCTCATGCTTCAGACCTCATTCATGAGGCAGCCCTCGCTATAAAGGCTGGCCTCAAGACAAAGGACATTGCTGAAACGATCCATTCTCACCCTACCCTTTCAGAGGCTCTGATGGAGGCAGCGGAGGATGTCCATGGCGAGGCAATCCATGTACCTAAAAAATGAGCAAAGAGGAAAACAATGGTTAAGGCAACGGTGACGAAACCCGTTTCGGTTACGTGTAACGGAAACGTAAAAAAGCGAATTACGTTACCGATAGACGAAGCGGGCATCGTAACCTCGACCGAACTGCGTCTCTGTGCTCTATGCCGAGAAAAGGAGAAGAGAGATGGGTGAGATTATAGACCTTATTGCAAGAGAGATTCTCGACTCGAGGGGGAATCCAACAATTGAGGTTGAGGTATTACTCGACAGCGGTTTTACTGGATTGACTGCTGTCCCGTCAGGTGCTTCAACAGGAAAGAAAGAGGCTTTAGAGTTAAGGGATGGAGAAGCGCGCTTTCACGGGAAAGGCGTGCAGAAGGCTGTCAGAAATGTCCTTGAGGAAATAGCACCGAGGCTGAGAGGATTTGATTCTGAAAACCAGGTCTCTATCGACAACTTCATGATAGAGCTTGATGGGACAGAGAATAAAAGCAGGTTAGGTGCAAATGCCATACTTGGGGTCTCCCTGGCAGTATGCAAGGCAACTGCAATGGAAATGGGAATACCCCTGTACAGATACATAGGAGGATGCAATGCAAAGGAGCTTCCCATACCAATGATGAATATCCTCAATGGAGGAGCCCACGCTGACAATAACCTTGACATACAGGAATTCATGATCATGCCAACAGGATTCAGTGATTTTGCCAATGCCCTCAGGGCTGGTTCAGAGATATTTCACATCTTAAAATCCATTCTGAAAAAGAAAGGGCTGAATACATCTGTTGGTGATGAAGGAGGTTTTGCACCAAACCTCAACACAAATGAGGAGGCAATTTCCTTAATCCTTCAGGCAATTACTGAAAGTGGCTATGCTACTGAAAATGATGTGCTATTAGCCTTAGATGTAGCATCATCAGAATTTTACGAGGACGGCGGATATCATTTTGAAGGCAAAAGGCGTACATCTTCTGAGATGGTTGATTACTATGAGAGATTGGTAGAAAAATACCCTGTCCTTTCAATAGAGGATGGAATGGCAGAAAATGACTGGGATGGCTGGAAGCTGTTGACAGAAAGGCTTAGCAGAAAGGTGCAGCTCGTGGGTGATGATGTATTTGTCACGAACACAAAAATAATAAAGAAAGGTATACAGCAGGGTATCGCAAACTCTGTTCTGATAAAACTGAACCAGATAGGTACATTAACAGAGACCCTTGACGCCATCGAGATGACGAAAAAAGCAAGATATACTGCCATAATCTCACACCGGTCTGGGGAGACAGAAGATACAACAATCGCAGATTTAGCTGTTGCCTATAACACTGGCTTTATAAAGACAGGGTCTCTTGCGAGAGGTGAACGTATCGCAAAATACAATAGGTTACTCAGGATCGAGGAGGAGCTCGCAGGTTCTTCTCTATACAAAGGAAGAGAAGCGTTTTATAATGTAAGGTAATGGGTTCAACTAACCTTTTAAGGAAACAGGTCGTCTCGGAAAGTAAAAAGAGAAGGCTCATATTCTTTACCGTTATTTTCCTTGGATTTATCTACCTTGCTATAAGCTTTATCTTTGGGGATATGGGCCTCTTGAAGTATTCTGCGCTCAATAAGAAAAAGATTCATTTAGAAAGACAGATAAGGGAGATTGACAAAGAGAACAAACTCCTCAGATCAGAGGTAAAATCACTCAAAGAAGACCCCTTTTATAAAGAAAAATACGCCAGAGAAGAATTCGGATTAGCAAGACCTGACGAGTACATCTTCCGTTACGATGACAGATAGACCGCTTTACGTCGCCTTTCTCTGGCATATGCACCAGCCCTTTTACAGAGACCCTATGACTGGTGTATACAGACTTCCCTGGGTGCGGCTTCACGGCACGAAGGACTACCTCGACATGATAGAAATCCTCACAGAATTTCCAAATATCAAACAGACCTTTAATCTCACCCCTTCTCTCCTCGAACAAATCCAGGGTTATACAGAGAATAACGCTGTTGACAGACATCTTGAGATTACCCTCAAGAGGGCATCTGAACTGGATACAGAAGAAAAGGTATTCATCCTCGATAATTTTTTCCTCGCACACTGGGACAATATGATAAAGCCCCTCCCGAGATACTATGAACTCCTCATGAAGAGGGGCGTTCATATCATAAAAAGTGACATCAGGAGGATCATTAAATATTTCACCCCTAATGATTTTCTTGACTTACAGATCCTCTTCAACCTCTCCTGGATAGACCCCCTCTTCAGGGAAAAAGACCAGATCCTCAGTTCACTCGTTACGAAAGGTCGTAATTACACAGAAGAAGATAAACATCTCCTCATCTCAAAACAACTCTCAATCTTAAAAGCAATAATACCCAGATATAAAGAGATAGCAGAAAAAGGACAGATTGAAATTTCCATCTCACCTTTCTATCATCCAATTCTCCCTCTTCTCTGTGACACAAACTCCGCGAGAATTGCCATGCCGGATGTAAGTCTTCCACAGAGGAGATTCTCCCATCCCGAAGACGCTGAAAAACAGATCAGGATGGGTTTGGATTATTTTGAGAAACTCTTCAGTTACCGACCTACCGGAATGTGGCCCTCGGAAGGCTCAGTCAGTGAAGAGGTCTTAAGGATTGCGGGCAGAGAGGGAATACGCTGGATCGGTACTGATGAGGACATTCTCTCACATTCAATCGGGAAAAAACTCAGGGATTCTTCAGGTAATATCATCGAGCCAGGTATCCTCTATAGACCTCATATTTTTGAAAATGTCTCCATCATTTTCAGAGACCACCATCTTTCAGACCTCATCGGTTTTGTTTATTCCGGGTGGGATTCAAAAAGAGCGGCCGAGGATCTCATCAACAGGCTCATACAGGTACATGCCTCTGTACCAAAGGATAAACCGCATCTCCTGTGCATAATACTTGATGGAGAAAATGCGTGGGAGCACTATAAAAACGACGGCCACGACTTCTTGAGATATCTCTACGAAGGGCTCTCACATGAAGACCGATTAAAGACTGTCAAGGTCTCAGAATACCTCAATGAATATGACAGGGGTGAAACTCTGAACAGACTTCATGCAGGTTCATGGATCAATGCAAATTATCGGGTATGGATAGGACATGAGGAAGACAACAGGGCATGGGATTACCTCACAGAGACACGGGATGACCTTGGGGTATTCCAGAAATTGCATCCTGAGAAAAACCTTTCAGAAGCATGGAAAGTGATATATGTCGCAGAGGGAAGTGACTGGAACTGGTGGTATGGCGATGAACATACAACAGAGACCCAACAGGATTTTGATGAACTCTTCAGATTAAATCTTATAAAGGCTTACAAGGAAATGGGGAGGGAGGTTCCGCAGCACCTCTTTGTCCCTGTACCGAGAGAAGACAGGGGTATCACTCCGGTCGTCACCATAAGAGGATTTATTGAACCGAAAATTGATGGTATTGTCACCAGCTATTATGAGTGGTACCAGGGTGCTTATATGGATGTCAAAAAATCCGGTGGGAGCATGCACAGGGCAGAAAGCATGTTGTCACGGCTCTACTATGGTTTTAATAAAGATACCCTCTTCTTGAGGATCGATTCTGCAATTCCCTTTGGAGAGTTCCCTGATGATACAAAAATTTCCATTCATATTCTCAAGCCTTCACAGGTTAAGATTGTCATCCCTATCAAACTACCGTCCTCAAAGGCAGAATTGTTTGAGAAGACTGGCGAGACTTGGAGAAAGATAAAAGATACTACTGATTTTGCTATTCAGGACATCTTCGAAATAAAGATCCCTTTCAATGATGTAAAGGCAAAAGAAAAGGATGAGATAAATCTGTTTGCTTCCGTCATTAAAGACAGTGAAGAGGTAGAAAGATGCCCGTGGAGGGGATTTATTACCCTTACTGTTCCAACGCCTGATTTTGAGGCCATGATGTGGTATTAATCCCCCTATAATCCCCCTTTACTAAAGGGGGACTGAGGGGGGATTAACTAAATAAGATGAAGACTCTGATACAGCGTGTCAAAAATTCAGAGGTCCAAATAGACGGAAATACTTCCGGAGAAATCGGTAAAGGCCTTCTTGTATTCCTTGGGGTTGAAAAAGGGGATACAGAAAAAGACCTCGAATACCTTGTGAGAAAAGTCTCCCAACTAAGAATATTTGAAGATGCTTATGAAAAAATGAATCTTTCTATCCTTGACACGAAAGGTGAGATTCTTGTGGTATCTCAGTTTACCCTCTCTGCCGATTGCAAAAAAGGCAACCGCCCTTCTTTTGATAATGCTGAGGAACCATCAAAGGCAAAAGAGATGTATATGAAATTCATAAACAAGCTCAGAGAATGTGGTATTAAGGTAGCCACAGGAGATTTCGGTGCCTCTATGCAGGTATATCTCATTAACGATGGACCTGTGACGATAATGCTGGATTCTAAACAGTAGATTATTCAGGAATTTATATCCACATGAATCCCCCTTTTTATAAAGGGGGGTGAGGGGAATTACCAAATATGTTATCTTATAGCATTAAATAATGCGGTGAATTAAAAGGATAAATGAAATAAGTAATCTCCCCTATTCCCTCCGCCTAAGGCGGATTAGAAAAGAGGGGATAGATTGTTTTAAAAAGTGTTGAGTAAGTTTTGAGTAGCCGCAGGCTTCAGCCTGCGTTCATAAGAATGATATGAAGCATTAAGCTCACGCAACCTAAAGGTTGCGGCTACACTTTTATATGCTTTTGTTAAAATAGGACATGACAAAGAAGAATCTGAAAGAACAGATTAAGCTTATTATCCAAGCTGACCACTGGGACCCTTTCCAGGTTCTCGGTATCCATATTATTGATGGAGAAAATAAAAGGGCAGAAGTGCGTGCCTTTCTTCCCGAAGCCCAAGAAGCATGGATAGTAGATTTAGAATCAAAGAAATCTTATGCGATGGAAAAGATCCATGAAGCAGGTTTCTTCGAAGCAATCATTGAAAAGAAAATGGTCTTTCCGTATTTCATCAGGATAAAGCCTTATGAAGGAAAAATATCAGAGTTTTATGACCCCTATTCCTTTTTACCTATTCTTACAGACTTTGACCTTCACCTCATTGGTGAAGGAAGGCATTACAAAAATTATGAGAAGCTCGGTGCACATGTCATGGAAATTAATGGCATAAAAGGTGTTCATTTCGCGGTATGGGCGCCCAGTGCAAAGCGTGTGAGTGTGATAGGTGATTTCAACAACTGGGATGGACGGAGACATCAGATGCGGGTACTCGGTTCATCGGGAATATGGGAGATATTTATCCCCGGACTCAAAGAAGGTGAACTGTATAAATTCGAGATTAAAACAAGGTTCAAGAAATATATTGCAGTGAAGGCAGACCCCTATGCCTTTTATTTTGAATTACGGCCAAAGACCGCCTCTGTTGTCTATAACATCAACAGATATAAATGGAATGACAAAAAATGGATGGAGATGCGTTCGAAAAAGAACTGGCTTGATTCTCCCATCTCCATCTATGAGGTTCATCTCGGCTCATGGATGAGGGTGCCTGAGGAAGGTAACAGGGTTTTGACATACAGGGAGATCGCAGATAAATTGATCAATTATGTAAAGGGCATGGGTTATACCCATATTGAAATCCTTCCCTTAACAGAACATCCTCTGGATGCATCATGGGGTTACCAGACGATTGGGTATTTTGCGCCAACAAGCAGGTACGGCACACCTGAGGACTTCATGTACTTCGTAGACAAGTGTCATCAGAACAACATAGGTGTTATTCTTGATTGGGCTCCCGCACATTTCCCTGCTGACGGACATGGACTTGGCTTTTTTGACGGCACACATCTTTTTGAACATAAGGACCCGAGAAAAGGATTCCATCCTGACTGGGGCACTAAGATATTCAATTACGGAAGGAATGAGGTGAGAAACTTTCTCATATCAAATGCTCTTTTCTGGCTTGAGAAGTACCATATTGATGGGTTGCGTGTAGATGCCGTTGCATCCATGCTCTATCTTGACTATTCAAGAAAAGAGGGTGAATGGGTGCCGAATGAGTTTGGTGGAAGGGAAAACCTTGATGCCATATACTTCCTCAAAAGTTTCAACGAAATCGCTCACCAGTATCATCCCGGAGTGCTCACCTTTGCTGAGGAATCTACAGCATGGCCGAGTGTTTCAAGGCCTACATATCTGGGTGGTCTCGGTTTCAGTCTGAAATGGAATATGGGTTGGATGCATGACATGCTCGAATACATATCGAAAGAGCCCGTACACAGGAAGTACCATCACAACAATATTACCTTTAGTCTCCTTTATGCATTTACAGAAAACTTTATTTTACCTTTCTCACATGACGAAGTTGTCCATGGAAAACGTGCAATGCTCAATAAGATGCCAGGGGACATGTGGCAGAAGTTTGCAAACCTCAGATCGCTCTATGGCTATATGTGCAGCCATCCCGGGAAAAAACTTCTCTTCATGGGTGGAGAATTCGGACAGTGGGATGAATGGACTCACGATAAGAGTCTTGACTGGCACCTACTGAAATTCAGGCCACACAGATGTCTACAAAAATATGTTATGGATCTCAACTATCTTTATCGATCTGAGCCCGCCCTCTATGAGGTGGATTTCAGTTACGAGGGTTTTGAGTGGATAGACTTTCGCGATTCTGACCATAGTGTAATTTCCTTCATAAGGAAAGCCAATAATCCAAAGGACTTTCTCGTGATTGTCTGTAATTTTACACCCGTCCCGAGAATGGGATACCGAGTTGGTGTTCCTGAACATTGCTACTACAAGGAGATACTGAACAGTGATTCCATCATATACTGGGGCAGCAACCTTGGCAATGCCGATGGCATACATGCAGAGGTAACCCCCTGGCAGGGTAAGCCCTATTCAATAAACATTACTCTCCCACCCCTATCTACTCTTATATTCAAGCCTGTTAGAGGTTAGAACGCTTCTTCCGATGAGATGCTATTGCATAGACCCATTGAATCCTTGATTCCCCAACGAGTCATAGATTAAATATTTTACATTCATCCAATGTTAGATGACTCTATGCCAATTACTTCCAGAAATACCTCATTCCACCCAAGAATTAATGCAACGTTAATAAATCATTAGATTATTATGATTAATTTATTTATACTTATACAGCAGGTTATAAAGATTTGTGATGTAAAAAGGAGGTGATAGAATTTGATTGTTGTTCTTACTTAATAAGCCTAACCTTTAAGCAACAAATAAACGATTTAACATCCAAAGTAAAGAAGGAGGAAGAAATGAAAGCTAACAAAAACTTTCTATTCATATGTACAATTGCTTTAGCTCTGGTATTTGGACTCAGTTCGATGGCTTATACAATTTGCTGGCAAGATAGTTATGGTAGCCTTTGGAAGATAAAGTTGGGAGATTACACACTAACGAAAACTTCAGCGGCTAATGGATATAGACAAGTATCTTTTACTTGCAATGGATCACATATAGTGCCCATTGCGGGTTCCTTCGTTAGAAATTCAGCAGGGGATTATGTATTTGGCGTATGGAGTACAGGTAATGAACCAACAGTTTGCCAAGGTGTATCCTGGCATGCTGTTCTTGATGGTACAACTCTCAATGGTAGCGGTGGTTGGCAAAATCAAGCAGGTAGTGAAGGAACCTTTACTCTGACTAAAATTCCCTGTTCTGACGTTCCTTCAGTTCTTTCAGCAGATGAGGAATTTGATCCTGTAAAAGTTTTCAATCCCTTATCCAAATAAGAAAGCCATAATCAACGTAAGGACAGTCTTTTTCGGACTGTCCTTACGCGTACATTATTTTTCTATAATCTTAACCTTCATCTCAATCCTCTCAAGAGGATTATCTCGGTTGTCTTTTGTTTGATTCACTATTTTGTCTGCTACTTCCATTCCTGAAACGACCTCTCCAAAAACCGTGTATTGCCTGTCAAGGAAAAATGCATCAGCCACACAGATGAAAAATTGAGAACCTGCACTATCAGGATTTGCAGACCTCGCCATGGAAAGAGTTCCCCTTTTATGACGCTTCTCATTAAACTCAGCCTTAATCGTATAGCCTGGACCTCCCATACCGTGTCTTGCCCTGTCAGGATCTTTTGATTTAGGATCTCCTCCTTGAATCATAAAGCCAGGAATTACGCGATGGAAAGTCGTTCCATCGTAAAATCCCTTTTTTGCAAGCTCGATAAAATTGTCCACATGGTTTGGTGCAACTTCAGGGAAAAACCTTAGTTCAATATTCCCGAACTTCGTTTCGATAACAGCCCTCGTCTCAGCCATCTTCTTAATCTCCTCTTTTGTGAATGTATTATTCTTCATTTCTGCAAAGGCAGAAAGAGTAAGTAGGAGTGTGAATATCAGAACAAAACTTATTCTTATACGTCTCATAAAGCCTCCCATATCTATGCATATTTTTAAGTGGTCACTTGAGCAATATTTTACGATAATTTCTAAACTGATAAAGTGCTTGTCGTTACAAAACAATTCTACACTGAAATTAGCATTTGTTCAAAGAAAAAAGAATAACACTGCGGCAAGACTGCTGGTTTTCTAAAATATCCCCTCTCTTGACGGTCGCCTCGGGCGACTCGCCATTGAGGGGGAGGGAAGTATATGGTAACCCTGTAGCAAGACAGACTGTCAGACAATTCAAAATGCATTGGTTTTGTCATTCTGAATTTATTTCAGAATATCGTATTTTCAAAATGTTATATTTGCGAGAGATCCTGAAACGATTTCAGGATAACAATTATCGGACAGCCTGCAAGACTACAGAGAATAACAAGTTTAATCACTACCATACCAATAGCCCTATAATGCTCATGCATCTCTCTTCCTGGATGCAACACTTTACAAATTATGAAAAATTGGATATAAAATGAAAAACTAGGGAGAGAAGAAGCTAAGGAGGTTACCATGGAACGATTGTTAGTGAAAGATATTCTTTCCGGGAAATATATCGGACAACCGGTTACTGTGTGTGGCTGGGTCAGGACAAAGCGTGAATCCAAGGGCTTTGCCTTCCTTGTTTTGAGTGATGGCTCCACACAGGAGATGCTACAGCTCGTTGTACCAGGTGAAGCACCTGCGTTTCAACAACTTCACCGTTGCAATACCGGTACAGCCATGAAAGCAACAGGCATCCTGAAAGAATCTCCTGCTAAGGGACAGAAATTTGAAGTTGAAGTTTCTGAGATCGAGGTCTTTGGTGAAGCTGACCCTGAAAAATATCCCCTGCAAAAGAAAGGACACACCCTGGAGTTTCTGAGGGAAATAGGCCATCTTAGGTCAAGGACAAATACTCTGGGAGCAGTATTCAGGCTGCGCAACATCCTCGCTACTTCCATCCATGAATTCTTCCAGAATCTGGGATTCGTCTGGGTGCATACTCCGATTATCACATCCAGCGATTGTGAAGGAGCGGGCGAGCTTTTCACCGTTACATGCCTTGACTTTGAAAACCTTCCGAGGAATGATAACGGAGGTGTGGACTTCTCTCAGGACTTTTTCGGCAGACGCGCCTTCTTAACGGTGAGCGGACAGCTTGAGGCAGAGTTTCTGGCTCTGTCCCTCGGCAATGTCTATACCTTTGGTCCTACCTTCAGGGCAGAGAATTCGAACACTACACGCCACCTGTCAGAGTTCTGGATGATCGAACCTGAAATGGCCTTTGCTGACCTCAAAGATGATATGAAACTGGCCGAAGATTTTTTTCGTTTCCTCTGCAGGAAGATTCTTGAAAGGGGAGAAAGAGAACTCTCTTTTCTCGAGAGCCAGTATAAGAGGATTTCCCTTGAAGAGCTCAACAGACTGGCTGAAACACCCTTTGTTCATATCACCTATTCGGATGCGATAAGGGAATTGAAAAATGCAAAAGAGACCTTTGAGTTTTCTGTTGATTGGGGTTCGGATCTTCATTCAGAACATGAACGGTATCTCACAGACAAGGTTATCAAAGGGACGGTCATTGTGACGGATTATCCAAAAGAGATAAAGGCCTTTTACATGAGACTGAACCCTGATGGAAAGACTGTTGCAGCCATGGACGTTCTTGCTCCGAAAGTGGGTGAGATTATCGGTGGAAGCCAGCGTGAAGAAAGACTCGATGTATTGGAAGAGAGAATGAAGCAGATGGGGATACCTCTGAAAAACCTCCAGTGGTATCTTGATCTCCGCAGGTTTGGATCGGCACCCCATGCAGGATTTGGCCTTGGGTTCGAAAGGCTGGTGCAATACATGACAGGGATGATCAATATCCGTGATGTCATTCCCTGTCCCCGGTCACCTCAATCCATCGAGTTATGAGGAATCACATAGCTACAAATCGCTGATGATTATTGTTATTATTCCTCAGTGTCCTCTTCGATAAGGAGTTTACGGTCCAAAATTTTGACATCAATAATTTTTGCGTCCTGTCCGCTACCGTCAACACAATTACACTCCAAACGTGATATCAGATACGGAACATCAACTTTCTCACCAATTTTAAAATCAACTAATACGTTAAGCATAGCAGATATACGTCTTGCCATCCTCATCACCTCCTTTTGTTCATTTTTACCCAATTCACTACAAAACACAAATATAATAAAGTATATTCGCATTCATTTGATTTTTCTGTAGGTATTTATCACTTTCTTCTGTCAGTATCTGTCTTACGAGCGCATAGCTAAATGAAAGGCATCATTCTCAACTATGGGATTACACCTATAAGCACAATTGTTATAATAAGCAGTAAACACTAATAAATGACCCTGTGGCAAGACCGCAGGGTATCTAAGAATAGTGATCACAGGTTTATATGGGGAAAAGCTTTGTTGTCATTCCCACTTGTTGGGAATCCTTCTTAAGAAAGATTCCGGACAAGCCAGAATGACAAGAATTCTGTAACTCTTTATTAAGACCACAGGGAATACGCAAGTTTAAAAAGAACTCATATGGAATCGAGACTTCTCATTATTAATTGTCCCAGTGATTATTTTGTCCATGTTCCTATGGGAACCTTTGGTCTCTGTGACTACCTGAGTAAGAAAAACATTCCGGTAAAGCTCTTAAACTTATCCCTCTATGACAATACCGAGATCGATAGAATGCTGGAATATTATATGGACTTATTTCGACCTACGCATATCGGCCTTATCCTCCACTGGCAGGAGACCGCAGAGGGGTTCCTCTGGGTTGGTGAATATATAAAGTCCCGCTTTAGACATCTCAAAGTCATCAGTGGTGGTTTTACAGCGGGATATTTTGGCAAAAACCTTCTCGAAAGATGTAGTTTTGTGGATTATCTTATCAAAGGCGACCCTGAAAAACCCTTGGAACTGTTACTTGGAGGCGCTGAACTCTCTAAGATTCCCAATTTGATTTCCAGGAAAAACACGGAAATATGCTCAAACGAGGCCTCTTATTTCATTGACCAGGAGACCCTCTCACATATTTCATTCTGTGAATTGACCTACCTTTATGATCATGAGCTATACATAAAAGCTACAGAGGAAAAACTTGGATTTCCCCTCTTCATCGGGAGAGGATGTGAATTGAGCTGCCACTATTGCGGCGGAAGCCGCGTATCATTTAAACAGCACAGTGGAAGGGTAAACCCAGTGGTAAGATCCATTGATTCGGTTATCGCAGACCTAAAGCGACTTCAGGATTACACGAGAAAAATATATCTATGTTATGAAAATGATCGGGATTATATAAAAGCACTGTTTAAGGCAATGAAAGAAGAAAAATTCCTGGTCAAAATCTTTCACCTAAACTACGGGGCATGGCAACTGTTTGACAAAGAGTTTCTGGAACTCTACAGAGATCTATTTATCTTTGATAAAGATCACAAACCTCTCTTTGAGCTCTCTCCAGAGGTTTTTGATGATCAAAGTAGAAAGCAAATAAAGCATCCCAGCGTTACTTATTCTATAAAAGACCTGAAAGAAAACCTCTTTCTTATCGAGAATTACCTAAGTGACAGCGTAAAGGTGTCACTCTTTTTCAGCCAATATCATTATACCCATAAGACATATCACGACATGAAGAAAGAGATTGCCTGTATTTTTCGATTAACACATGACCTATTTTGTAACAACCTTACTGTAAAGGTATATTATGATCATCTATCTACTGATGTTGCCAGTCAGTACTGGGAAAGCTACGTTGAGCACCCACAAGATTTCGATACCCTTATGTCAGCTACAAGAAAACTCAAAGCCCAGGAACACTATAGCTTTCCCTTTAATAATCTTTGCATATATATACCGGAAACGTTGTCTGAAAAGGACATTATCAAGTGCGAGCTGCTTATAGCAATACTAAAGATTCTTGTGAATCATTTCCATGAAATGTTTAACATCTTGTTTCAATGTCTTGACGAACTGACAGTAGAATTGATTGAAGAAATCATTAAAGAAGAATATTCAGACAGACCTGGAAATACATTCACATCCCTCAATGAGTATGAGTTGCTCAATTTCATAAAACAAAAAATTATGCAAAAAGAAACGCTTCTCTCAAGAATCCCTTTCATTGAGGATCTGACAAACTTCTGTATCAAAAAGGCTATATGCATGCGAAGACCGATGCCTTACAGAAGCCTTTACCAGGCAGAACGTCCAAGGTTGAATCACGCTTTCATTTCAGTGAATGATCATGACTATCTCGATCTCGACAATTTATTGGACAAATTGAGAAAAGAAGGCCCTGGTCATGTTACCCCTGAAAAAACGGTCTTTATCTTTCTTGCAGATGAGATTCTCAGCATGTCTTATATTGTCTACCGGTCAACGTTGAAAAAATTCGAAAATGGTTTTTCCCTTGACGATTATTATGTTCTGATGAAAAAGAAAGGCATCTTTGACATTCCATATCATAAGAATCTTGTAGCAAAGTTGTTTAAAAGCGATGTTCTGTACTAAAGGGAACAGGGCAAAACTGGATAAAATCGTCAGTGAACTCCCTGACCTTGGTGCGGAGTTGGTTTGATATCCTCCTACTTACTCTCTTTTTCCTCTATCTTTTCTTCTTTAGGGCTGTCCTCTTTTGTTTTAGTCTCTCCTTCCTTAGACTCAGACATACTCTTCTTAAAATAACCGATGGTTCGTCCTATACTTTTGCCAATTTTGGGTAATCTCCACCCACCAAACAGGATCAAAATTATGATGATTATGATGATAAGCTCCACTGTATCCTCCTATTCCCCTTACTCTCTACAATGACCTGGCTATTTTATTCATAGCTTCCTCTGCCCAGTACCCTAAAGGTTTTTCAAAGAAATCGCCTTTAACATATATCCGCACAGGTTCACTCCGTCCCAGTAAATTTTCCAGAAAAGGGAGAGCAGGTTTGTAACCAACTTCTCCCATTGCCCAGGCAGCCAGTCCAAGGGTTTCGGCATCATCACTCTGAAAGGCTGCTAAAACCTTGTCCTGAAAAAAATCTACATCATCCGCTATCACTTTACCCATTCGCCCTATTCCCCAAAGTCCACCTTTCACAAGAAGCGGCTCTTCAATGGAATGGGCAATCATCATGCTCCCATAAGGATCAAGTACCTCGGGAACGCTCATAATAATCGCAGCAACGGTCTGGGGAGAACTCCAGCCAATCCCTCCAGATTCGTCGCTCATTGACCAGAAGAGGTTCCTGATGAATTCCCTCACTTTTTCCTGCTTCTTTGATAGCCACCATCGTTTCATGAGTTTAGCCGCAGTCTCGATAGCAGGCCAGCGGATTGTTTCATCAATCTCATAAAGGCAGAAACGGAGTGCCTTCCAGAAATGTCTGTCTATCTCACACAACTCAACCAAACGGTCATAATCTTTTTTCCGCAGTAGCTCCCTTACCTGCTTCTTGATTGATTCATCCATTGCCCAGTGAACTCGATCTTTAAATCATGTCCTGAACTCCAAAGGGATCCTTTATTTCGACTGCCTCAAGATGTCTACGATCTGCGATTTTGATTCCTTTTACCTTTATCACATCCTTTCCATCGCTTAAAGAGATTGTTCTCTATGCGTAAGGAATCAAGGACTTTCCCGACCATAAAGTCAACAAGATCATCTATATTTTTGGGGCAGCTGTAAAATGCAGGCATTGCCGGAATTATCTTTACTCCCATTTCTGAAAGGATAAGCATATTTCTTAGATGGATTGAGTTTAGGGGTGTCTCCCTCGGTACAAGGATAAGGGTATGGCCTTCCTTTATCATTACATCTGCTGCTCTTTCGACAAGGTTATTTGCATAACCGCAAGCAATCCCTGACAGGGCCTTCATCGAACAGGGAATAATGGCCATAGCATTAACCTGAGCTGATCCACTTGATATGGGTGCAGAGAGGTTATCTTCGTTGAAGTAATAAAGGTTAGCTTCTTTTAATTTGAGGTCTCTTTTTATCTTTTTCTCTATCTCTTTCTCATATCCCTGCCAGTCGAAACCCACCTCTTCTTTTAAGATAAGACAGCCTTCTTTGGTTATAGTCAGATATACTTTATGCCCCTTCTCAAGGAGGTATTTGAGAAGCCTTACGCCGTAGATACTACCGCTTGCCCCTGTTATAGCTATCGTATATGTTCCCATCAAATTCCATACTCCTTCCATCTTCTTTCAACAAGCTTCTTTATCTCTTCTGACATGACTATCTCATCAGGCCATTCTCTCAAAAAACCTTCAGATTTCCATTTTTTTGTAGCATCGATGCCCATCTTTCCTCCATAAGCAGGAATATCTGAGGCATGTTCAAGAACATCAAGAGGGCCTTCTACAATTACGACATCTCTTTTTGGGTCAACATTATTACCTATCTTCCATACAACCTCGCTCGGGTTCTGGATGTCGACCTCTTTGTCTACAACAACGATCATTTTGGTAAAGCTCATCTGCCCCATTCCCCACAAGGCATACATCACACGCCTCGCATGCCCTGGATAGCGTTTATCTATTGAGACAATTGCAATGTTATGAAATACTCCTTCGACAGGAAGATTTATATCAACAACCTCAGGAAGTTGTTTTTGAATAAGGGGTAAGAAAATCCTTTCCGTTGCCTTTGCAATATAGCAGTCTTCCATTGGTGGCTTGCCAACAATCGTTGCAGGATAGAGAGCATCTTTTCTGTGAGTTATGCACGTTATATGGAATACTGGGAATTCATCTTTGAGGGAATAATACCCTGTATGGTCACCAAAGGGCCCTTCAACCCTTCTCTCATGAGGTTCGCAGTATCCTTCGAGAACAATCTCTGCATTTGCAGGGACCTCAAGGTCTACCGTTTCGCACTTAACTAATTCCACAGGAGAGCTCCTTAAAAACCCTGCAAAAAGCATTTCATCTACGCCTTCAGGCAATGGAGCAGTAGAAGAATACATCACTGCCGGGTCTGAGCCTATTGCAACAGCTACCTCGAGCCTTTTACCGAGCTTCTCTGCATTTCTATAATGTTTTGCCCCATCTTTATGCATATGCCAGTGCATACCCGTAGACCTTTCATCATAGACCTGCATCCTGTACATCCCGCAGTTCCGTATGCCTGTTTCAGGGTCTTTTGTAAAAACCATGGGAAGGGTAATAAATTTTCCTCCATCATCAGGCCAAGTCTTGAGGATGGGAAAGACATTGAGAGAAACACTATCTTTGAAGATAACCTCCTTACAGGGGCCTGAATTAACATATTTTGGGAGGAAATCTGCGAGTCTCTTTAGTTTTGGAAGGGCCCTCAGTTTTTCTATGAGATTGGTAGGAATCTCAGGCTCAAGAAACTCAAGCATGCGATGACCAATTTCATCCAGGCTACCTACCTCAAGAGCAAGTTTCATGCGTTCGTAAGAACCAAAGAGATTTACCACACAGGGGAACTTTGAGCCCTTGGGATTTTCAAAGAGAAGAGCAGGTCCACCTTTTTTTACGACCCTGTCGTTTATCTCAGCTATCTCGAGGACAGGATCAACCTCCGGAGTTATGCGTTTAAGAAGCCCCTTCTTTTCGATTAATTTTATAAACTCTCTCAGGTCTTTGTATGGCATGGTCTGCGTTTAAATCGACCTTATATTACCACAGGGAATCTCTGTTAATACAACAACAGAAGTACTATATTAGATAAAGTTCGTGAAGTCTAAAAAGGAAAGTTTCTCTTTTTAGTCAGGCAAGATGCCTGACCTATTTTCATAGAGTATTGAAAATAGCCGAGGCATCTTGCCTTGGTTTAGGCAGTGAAATATCTGATTTATCAACAAATCAACTTCTCTGATACCTAAAATAATTTTTTGCTTTCAAGGGGTTGTCAAACTGGTAATGAGATTCGGGTCTGTTGTTTCTTGGATCAGAATTCCTTACCTGCTTTTCTGTAAAAGGAACGTTACCTTTAGGTCTCTCTAATCTTCTGCCCAGCGGTTCTTGTTTCACAGTGGGTTTTTGTATCTTTTCTCTCTTCACCATAAGTTGACGTTCATTGGGCCTTCCTATTTTACTTTCCCCCTGTGGCTTATAAGAAACAGGTCTTTCACTCCATCTATCCATACGTGTTCCCTGATTACCAGGTCTCTCCATTTCTTTTTCTTCCTGCTTCTTTTCTTCAGGAACTTCCTTCTTTCTCTCTCCCGGTACGATCTGTTTTTGAGGTTTTTCCGGTTCCTTCTTTGGAGGAGCTTCAGGTGCTTTCCGTTCAAGTGGAGGTCTCTCCATCTTCCTCTCTACTGGGGCTTTACCTTTCTCAGGCTTTAAAGGCGCTCCTTTCATTGATGGAACGGGTCTTATGCTTTTTTGTTCTGGAAACCCCTTCTTTCTTTCCGACGGTTGTTCCTGTTTTCCAGGTTTTTCTATCTTCCTCTCTTCAGGCACTCTACCTTTTCCAGACTTTAAGGGCATTTCCTTCATTGGCGACCCGGGTCTCATGACAGAACGAGTCTTTCTCTGAACGAGCGGGCGTTCCTTCTTGAGCTTCTCAATTTTTTTCTCCCTGACTTTTGAAGGAGGTAACTTCGCACTTTTTATTTCTTTAAAAGCAGGTATAGCAGTTTCTTTCTCCGGCTTTATTTGAGGTCTTCCAACACTTATTTTCTCCCTCACAAATGGATTTTCTTTTACCTTTATGGGTACATGTTTTCCCTTGATGAACGTATCCCTGTGTACAACGCTCACCGCATTATTGACATATACATTTTTATATACCTTCTTAACCGTGATGTTGGTTATGTTTACGTTTGTAATATTTACACTGTGACGACCGTAATAACCATAGCCATAATATATTTCTTCCGGAGCGAGGGGAACCCATGCCACATAATCAGGTGTATATACCCAGCCCACAAATCCAGGCCCCCAGTATATCGAACCCCTTACGGGAGGAACCCAGCACCATCCAATTGATACATTGGATATCCACCTTCCGTAGTGGTAAGGAACCCATCCCCATGGTTCATAGGAAACCCAAACGTAATCACCTCCTACCCATACCCATCTCCCATGCCTGTATGGAGCCCATCCAACTGAGACAACAACTGATGGCGTCCACACATAACCATATTCCCTCGCATACACCCATCTCCCGTATCTTTCAAAATCATATGAGTATGGGGAAAGTTCATCGGGTAGATAACGTGAGCTGTATCGGGGTTCATAAAGCGCCCTGTCCCGTTCCTCGTTCCAGTCCTCCCATTCATTGGAAGGTTCAAGGGGATGAAGGTCTGCATAGTCATCTCCTCTGATAGTCAAAGTATAGCCTTCCTTTACCTTCGTACTCCCACTTTTACTCTCAGCATATACCAGACCTCTATCTACAGAAATATCTGTGTTTTTATCATCACTAACATCGACCCTGAATATTCCTCTCTCATAGGAACGAATCGAGGAAACGGGCGTATCCAGTTGGAGGAAAGTGCCCCTTAATCCCCTGAAATTAACATAAGCATGTCCTGTGTTGAGAAAAAACTGAAAAGAACGTCCTTCCGTCCTCAGTATCTCGAGAGAGGAGTCTTCACTCAGTCGAAGAGAGGTGCCATCGTTTAATTGAATTTCAGCTCGTCCATCTCCTGGAACCCAGATCCTATCACCCTCCTTCAAGGGCATATTTATGGCAGCAGCAAACCATTCAGAGGTATCTTCTGTATTTATCTGTACATCACCTTCAATAAGACTCAGATGAACTGCTCCAAGAGTTGAGGGATGAGAATATGATGGTATCAAAAAAAGTGCTGCCAATAAGAGCATCACTGGTATTATCTTCTTCATGATTTCCTCCTTTAATATATTGATCGTATCCTTCCTGTCCTTTTATCAATGATTACTCTATCTACGGGCTTGTTGTTTCTGTCTTTTATTTCTGCCTCAAAGAACCAATCCCTCTCTTTAATCTCACCTATCGTTGCTTTTCGTGGCGAAAAATACTTCCGGAGTATGTTCCTGGCTTCCCCCTCTGTTTTGACTGCTTTTCTTGCACCATACCGTCCCTCTCGATGACCAGGATAATAGTCTCCGTAAGGATATTTGTCGCCCTTCCAACCATTCTTGGCTTTCCATCCATCCTGAGCCTTCCATCCATGCTGAGCCAGAGCATGATAATCTGGAAACAATACAGAGATTGTCAGAAAGATTGTTAGCAGTATTTTTTTCATTTTTTCAAATTCATTGTTCAAGAATATTTTCTGTTTCAGGGAGCTCAAAGCTCCCTGAAATTATCCTTCTACCAGTTATGGCCCGTCATGCATCTATTCTGTACCATAGGGCCTCTCATACATCTTTCTGCCCTATTACGCCACTTCATGCTCCGAAGAGGAACCTCATACTTATCCGCTACTTCTTGAATTTTAGCCCGGATGTCTCTGATCTCCTTTCTGAGTACGGTAACGCGATCCGTATCAGAGACTTGTTTCCCGCACTCATTACGAAGCTCAAGCCTTTTTGTAATGATTTCGTCTCTTAAACTCAGTGTCTCTTTCTGGAATTGCTTTATCTTTTCTATATCCACTGCCTGCCAGTTACTCACTCCGCATGGACCCCGATATCCAAGGGCATAGACAGCACTTGTAATGAGGAGCCCTAATACTACCACCAAACCTATTATGGTTCTTCCCTTCATTCACCTTCACCTCCTTTCCTTCGATTTATGCTTTGAGCATATCAAAGGATTGTGAAGGTTTATCGAAGAAATTGTGAAAAATTATGAATATTCTCAAAGGGGTATAAAAATAGTAAAAGATGCCCCCTTTCCATAGATACTCTTCGCCTCAATTCTTCCTCCATGAGCCTCTGCGAGATCCTTTGCAATAGCAAGCCCAAGACCAAGACCTCCTTCAGAGACTTTGTAAAATCTCTCAAAAACAAAGGGAATGTCCTCTGGTCTGATACCATGTCCTGTGTCACCAACTTCTACAAACACCTCTGAATTCTTTTCCCCCGCCTTTATCCATATCTTCCCGTCCCTGTCTGTGGCTTTTATAGCATTCATTAAAAGGTTGACAATAATCTGGCTCAGTCTGTCAGGATCGGCATTCATGAAAAGCCCTTCACTGCATTGGATCTCAAAGGAAATACCTTTATCCGAAAATAGCTTCGTGAATCTCTCCATAATGTTATTTAAGAATGGCCTAAGCTTGATGATTTTTTTTCTGAGCCAGATGGCACCTGCCTCAGCCTGAGAGAGATCTTCAATGCCCTCGAGAATATTTCTCAGCCTGTTTATCTCTTCGTATAAAGAATGGAGATGTTCTTTGTCCGTTGGGATTAATCCATCTATCATCCCTTCAACCTCTCCTCTGACAGCACTTATCGGTGTCCTGAGTTCATGAGCAACATCTGTAATGAGCTTTTTCCTCAGTGACTCCTGCTTCTCAAGGTGTTGAGCCATCTTATTGAATGTCTCAGACAATCTGCCTATTTCATCGCTGCCGAAGATTTCAACCCTGCTTTTGAGATCCCCTTCACTAATAGCCTTTGCAGCAGAATCAAGTTTCTTGATGGGATTTGTTAATTTCCTTGAAAAAAAGATACTGAAAAGAATAGCCGATCCCCCCACCGCAAAAAGGGAGATGAGCAGAAATTTGTTTGACCTTTCGATAAAAATAAATTCTTTTTCAGGGAGCAGGAACCTCACTTCAAGGCGCCCGATCTCTTTTCCACCTAAAAAAAGAGGGTACGGGAGAAAATCATCTGTCTTTGTCGATGCTCTTGTTTCAGAGAGGGCTATGATCCTGCGTTGCATTAACGGAGGGAGCTTATTGATCGCCTTTTCTGTGTCCATTATGACATTGTCGTTCATGTCCATTACCTTTATTTCAAGTCCCATCATGAATGCCCAAACAGCATCTTCAGCTACGATGTCCTCTTTCCATTCAGAATATTTTTCATACGTTCCTTCAAGATTAGCTATCACCCGGTATGCCCTGTCTTCCATTTCACCTTCGAGGTAATCTCTGAAATCTCTTATCATCAATTCACGTAAAAAGAACGCTGCTGAAAGGGCGACCATGGAGACAGCAAACAGGAGCAGGAAAAACTTTATCCAGAGACTCTTAAGCATCCTTTTTCCCGCTAAACCTATACCCGACGCCATAAACAGTAAGGATAAATGACGGGTTTTTCAGGTCATCCTCTATCTTATGCCTGATATTCTTTATATGGGCATCGATGCTCCTCTCGTAGCCTTCAAATTGATATCCGAGGGCTTTTTCTACAAGCTCCTCCCTCGTAAAGACCTTTTGGGGAGAAGATGCAAGAGTAAAGAGGACCTTAAATTCCGTTGGTGTTAAAGCTATAGGCTCATTCTTCTTTTTTACCTCATAGCTCCGACCGTCTATTATTAACACTCCATTGTTGAAACTGACAGGTTTGGTTGCATCTAAATCATCTTTTCTTGCCCGTTTTAATACTGCTTTTACCCTATATACCAACTCCTTTGGACTGAAGGGTTTTACTACATAGTCGTCTGCCCCGAGAGCAAATCCGGCAATCCTCTCTTCCTCCAGGGACTTAGATGTCAGCATAATTATAGGGAAATCTCCGATCTCTTTGAGCTCCTGGCATACCTCCTCTCCGCTTATGTCTGGTAATTTCAAATCAAGTATTACAAGAAGAGGCATCTCATTTATTGCAAACTCTATGGCATCCTTGCCTCTCTCAGCATGAATAACTCTGAAACCAGCACCCTCAAGATATACTTTTACAATATTTGCAATTTTCCTGTCGTCTTCTACTACGAGAATCGGGTAGATCATTCTTTTCACCTATCACATTTTTATGATATACATTCCACTACTATAAATCGGCAATATTGAACTATAAAAAAGTATCCTCTCCATAAGCAAGTGGTCACATTTGAACAGGTTTCCTGAAACCCATTATTCACGTCTTAAACTAATTTCTTCTTGACAAGTCTATATGTCCTTAATATAATTAAGAAAAATTATAGGGGGGGTTCTATGACAAAGGCAGATTTGGTAGATGCGATATTTGAGAAAATAGGACTCTCAAAAAAAGAGGCACTGGAGATAATCGAGTTAGTCTTTGATACGATGAAGCAGAGCTTTGTAGAAGGCGAGTCAGCTAAATTATCCGGTTTCGGCACTTTCAATGTGAGGAAAAAGAATGCAAGGAGAGGCAGAAATCCAAAGACCGGTGAAGACCTCGAGATAACTCCCAGAAAAACGATTACATTCAGGGCAAGCAATCAACTAAAATCGTCTATAGAAAAGGGGAATGTATAAGTCTGTATCTGAACTTCCGAAACCTGAGACCCCTATCCCGGATAAGCTCTTTTACAAGATAGGAGAGGTGAGCAGGATTGTAGGCGTCGAGCCTTATGTCCTGAGGTACTGGGAGACAGAGTTTCCCTTTCTCAAGCCGAGGAAAAATAAGTCGGGACAGAGGGTCTATATAAAGAAGGACGTGGAGTTTCTCCTCTATATTAAAAGGCTTTTATACCAAGAGAGATATACCATAGAAGGTGTCAGAAAAAGGATAGGCGGTACTCCTATTCGTGCTGTAGAACCTGATCCTGAGGTCAAGACAAAAGAAACACGAAAACCTTTTGTGGTGATTGAACAGGTCAAGAAAAGACTCAGAGATATCCTCAGTCAGTTTCATTAAAATATCGGGGCGTAGCGCAGCCTGGTAGCGCACTCGCTTGGGGTGTGAGTGGTCGGCAGTTCAAATCTGCTCGCCCCGACCAAAACTGCAGTTAATAGTTAAGAGTGAATGGTTATCCGCAAAACTTACCGTGATAGCCTCTAACCTGCTCTGTTTATTGAAACGATGCCGATAAAGGCGGATATGGTATTTGAGCGGATTTTTTTGCCGATAGTCAAATGGTATGATTAAGAAATCAAGAGGAAAAAGCCCCAGAGGGCGTTAGCCCGAGAATGAGCGAAAATACTATATCCGCCAAGAGTGCATATAAATCTATCCATTAAAGGACGTACTAATGAGTTCATAAGTAAAACCACACCCCCTCTCCCTTCCCTCTCCCACCAGGGGAGAGGAACGTTATTCCTTCCCCTCCCTTGATGGGAGGGGACTAAGGGGAGGGGGTTAGAATGTGTACTTACTTATGAACTTCTTAGTAACTTTCAAAATATTCATCAAAAGATTAAACTATTATTTATGCAAGAACTACAAACTTTTTTAAACTGGCTTGTAGAAGTTATCGGCTCGATGGGCTATCCTGGTATTATTATCATGATGTTCATCGAGAGCACCTTTATCCCTCTTCCATCAGAGTTGGTAATCCCTCCAGCAGGTTATCTCATCTCTCAGAATCAGATGAGCTGGTTAGGAGTGATCTTATCAGGTACAGTGGGAAGCTTATTAGGTGCCCTCTTCAATTATGCCATCGCAGTTTATCTTGGCAGACCCTTTATCCTTAAGTATGGAAAATATTTTGGCATTTCACAGAAGCATTTCATAAAAGGAGAGACCTTCTTTCAAAGACATGGAAATATAAGCACCTTTGTAGGAAGGCTTATATTAGGCATCAGGCACTATATATCCTTTCCTGCAGGGCTTGCCAGAATGGATTTGAAAAATTTTTGTTTCTATACCGCCTTTGGTGCAGGCATATGGGTGTGGGTGCTTGCATATATAGGCTATTTTGTTGGCAACAACAGGGAAAAGGTAATGGAGGTCAGCAAACAATGGGGTCTGTATATTCTTTTAGGTTGTGTATTGCTGGTTGTAGCTTACATCTTCTGGCATAAGAGCAAACAGAAAACCTCAAATCTTTAATCACCAATAATGTGATTCAAAAACCAATAAAATTCCAATGAGCAACTGCTTATTTTGCCATTGCGAGCCCAAAGGGCGTGGCAATCTTCTTTCATCGAGATTGCTTCGTCAATTGTAACAATCTCCTCGCAATGACACATTAATGAATACCCCCTTGAATTGTTTTTAGTTACTAATTATTGCATTGGTTATTGGTGATTTAAATATTTGGTTATTGTAATTTGGTCATTGCTTATTGTATATAATTCCCCATGCGTTTCATTGCTGACCTGCATATCCATTCTAAGTATTCCCGTGCTACAAGCAGTGATATGACCCTGGAGTCTCTCTATAAATGGGCACAACTAAAAGGGATAACCGTCCTCGGTACAGGTGATTTCACCCATCCAAAGTGGTTTCAAGAATTGCAAGATAGACTTGATCCTATCGGTAATGACCTTTTTAAATTAAAAGATAATTTTCAAAAGGATAATATACCAACCTCATGCAGGGCAGAGGTCTATTTCATGCTCACTGCAGAAATAAGCAGCATCTACTCTAAGAAAGGAAGGACGAGAAAGATCCATAACCTCATCTTTGTCCCCGACTTTTCAACTGCTTTAAAAATAAATACTGCTTTATCGAGAATTGGAAACCTTTCTTCTGATGGAAGACCAATACTCGGACTTGATGCAAAGCATTTATTAAAGATTATCCTTGACACATCTCCTGATGCAATGCTTGTACCTGCCCATGCCTGGACACCCCATTTTTCGATCTTTGGTTCAGAATCAGGGTTTGACTCTCTCTCTGAATGCTTTGAGGAATTAACCCCTCATATCTATTCTATAGAAACGGGGCTTTCTTCAGACCCACCCATGAACTGGAGGCTTTCGAGCCTTGACCGTATCACCTTGATATCAAATTCAGATGCCCACTCTCCATCAAAACTCGGTCGTGAGGCAAATATCTTCGATACAAGTAATCCCCCCTCACCCCCCTTTAGTAAAGGGGGGCAGGGGGGGATTACCAAAGAAATCTCCTATGGGTTTATTACAAATGCTATTAAGACAAAAAACAGTTTTCTTGGGACGATTGAATTCTTTCCAGAAGAAGGGAAATATCACTATGATGGACATAGATCTTGTGGTGTAAGACTTTCTCCAAAAGAGACAATACAAAATAATTACGCATGCCCTATTTGCGGTAGAAAGGTGACGGTTGGTGTCATGCACAGAGTCGAAAAACTTGCAGACAGGGCAGATGGTTTCAAGCCAAAGGATGCACCACTATATCATTCTTTAATTCCCTTGTCTGAGATTATTGCGGAGAACTTGAAGGTAGGTATCAACACAAAAGCAGTAGAGAAAGAATATTTAAAACTCTTAAGTACCCTTGGTAACGAATCCAGAATACTCATGGAGTCTCCACTTTCCGATATTGAAAAAGCAGGCTCACCTGCCCTATCAGAGGCAATATCAAAGATGCGCACAGGAAAGGTGCATATTTCTCCTGGATTTGATGGAGAATACGGGAAGATAAAGATCCTTGAGGATGTAAAAAGGAAAGAAATAACCGGACAGGGAATGCTCTTTTAGGCTTTAAATAGACAATGGTAACCATAACAGACCCGAGAATCAATGACTACTTAATGAAACTTGCAGTAGAGGATGATCAGTATATCCTCGAAATGGAAAGGATCGCTCAGAAGAAAGATTTTCCCATCGTAGAAAGGCTTGTGGGAAGATTACTCTTTGTACTTACAGAATTAAAAAAACCTAAACTTATTGTTGAACTAGGCTCAGGGTTCGGCTATTCTTCATATTGGTTTGCAAAGGCTTTGCACAATGGCAAGGTTGTTTTAACAGATTACCGTGAGGAGAATATCGATTATGCGAAAAAATTATTCAAGAAGGCTGGCCTCATTCGTAAAGCAGAGTTCAGGGTTGGAGAAGCCTTAGAGATCGCAAAGGAATACAATAATATCGATATCCTGTTTATAGATATCGAGAAATATCAATATCCTGAAGCTGTTAAGACTCTCCTACCGAATCTCAATAAAAATGCCCTAATCATTGCGGACAACACACTGTGGTATGGAAAGGTTGTAGGAAAAAACAGAGATAAGGAAACTCTTGGGATAAAAAAGTTTAACCAATACCTGTTTGACAATCAGGATTTCATGACAACCATCCTGCCCCTGAGAGACAGCATCCTCATTGCATATAAGTTGTTCTGATTTTGAATCTTTATGCAATAAATATAATAGCGGAAGATCCTCTTGCCTTCTATCCCTGTTTGACATCCCTGTTTAAATCCATTGACAATATTTTCTTATTTGAATTATACTTAAAAGTTTGGTGATATTTCCTCAGTCGTATCGCCCTGTTTATCTTGGCTTTGCCAATTAAACAAGAGAACACATACTGATGAAAAATGTCTGCGAGGCGAATCTGAACGGAAAATGCTGATATTTCTCGCAAGAACTTCAAAAGTAGAAAGGAGGAAGCATTATGGCAGAGAACGGAAAGTCAAAGACCAACGTTGCGGCAAGGGCAGAGACAAAAAGCAGAATACAGCGCTGCAGCATCTGTGGAAACAAGATCGATATTATTTTGTCCGTTTCCCCCAATGGGAAGAAAAGAATGAAACGCGTATGCTGTGAAGGCTAATCTGCAGTGTCTCCTGCGGCAATGCTCAGCTTTTGTCGCAGGAGACACTTTGCCAATATATTATTTTTCCCATCCTTAAACCTTTCTTTGATTTAGTGCTCCATCTCTACATATTGTTGACATTGCCTCTGGCTTTTATTACGATAAGCTGCAAACTAAATCTTTAGTGAAATAATTTACAATCTCTTGGTAGAAATAATAATGCGAATTTTGCTGGTACTTTTATTATCAATTATGGTTCTTACCGCTTGTATCAATAGAGCTTTGGAGGCCTTTAGAAAAGACCTTCAAAGTATTGTCATAGAATATAATTATTTTTTACGCTGGAATGAATTCAACAAGGCTAAATTTTATACAGATAGTTCAATCCGAGAAGAGTTCGAAGATAGAGCAAAAGCTGCAAAAGAAAAGAATGTAAAGGTGGTCGACTATCGCATACTGAGTACGGATTTCGAGGCTGAAAAGGGAGAGCAAATCGTAGAGGTGGAGTTCGATTACTATACATCTCCAACATATCTATTAAAGACTTTGCTGGATAAACAAAGGTGGTCTTTTGTGTATATAAAGGAAGAAAAGAAAAAAC
>JAZDLE010000001.1:0-3505 GCA_043802315.1 Nitrospirota bacterium | reverse complement strand
AGAAGTACGAATACGCCGGTAACTTCGATAGACTGTATGCGGAAGAACAAGACTTGCTCCAAGAAGAAATCTTTGATACAAGACTCGCCGGTATCAGGTTACTCGGCCGCGATATGGCCAGGATAGCTGATCCAGATACTTCAAGAACAGTCAAGACGATCTTAGACAGTGAAACAGGAGAGCGACCCCGATACAGGTTAGTTACTGATATGATCAGAAGCTCGCTCATGTTTGACGCAAATTTTGAACAAGTATTACTTCAGGTCGAGAAACTGAGACAAGGCATTGTTGAGCCATAAACCAGCACATTGCCTGGATAAACGGCGAATTACCAAATGCTCTAAGATTTCGCGCTCTCTTTTGCGTGCTATAATACGGAAACAAAATATCCTTGTATTACTCAGGGAGTTGAAGAAGCATGGAAGAAAAGAAGTTTTATCCCACCAAAAGGTATATCGAGTTTCAACAGAATGCGACTTCAAACTTAGAGAAGTTCTGGGAGAAAGAGGCCGAGAAAATTCCCTGGTTTAAACGCTGGGATAAGGTTCTCCAATGGGAAGAGCCCTATGCACGGTGGTTTGTAGGGGGTCTGCTTAATGCCTCTTTCGGATGTCTAGATGCTCATCTGCATTCATGGCGAAAGAATAAGGTAGCAATATATTGGGAAGACGAGCAAGGGAATACAACATCTTTCAGCTATGCCCAACTCCATAGAGAGGTAAATAGATTTGCCTCAGTCCTGAAAAATATTGGAGTCAAGAAAGGTGACATCGTAGTTCTTTACCTGCCCATGATTCCGGAGCTCGTAATATCAATGCTTGCAACCGTTAGGGTTGGTGCTATTCATACCGTTGTCTTTTCGGGATTTAGCAGTAAAGCTTTAGCAGATAGGATTAACGACACAGGCGCAAAGGTCGTGATAACAGCAGACTTCGGAATAAGAAGGGGGAAACTTGTCCCCCTTAAGGAAATTGTTGATGAAACCCTGAAACTCACCCCAACAATCGAAAAGGTAATTCTCATAAAGAGGACAGAAAAGGATGTGACTATCAAGGAAGGACGAGATTTACTGTATCAAGAATTGATGAAGGGTGCAGAAAAATACGTGGAACCTGAACCTGTCGAAGCCACTCATCCGTTGTATATTCTCTATACTTCGGGAACTACAGGAAAACCGAAAGGGATCGTCCACTCCACAGGTGGTTACTTAGTTTACAACTATGCCACATACAAGTGGGTTTTCAACATTTCCGATGAGTCTATTTATTGGTGTACTGCGGATGTCGGCTGGGTTACAGGCCATTCAGCAATAGTTTACGCACCCTTACTCCACGGAGCAACGATTGTTGTGTATGAAGGATCACCGGATTATCCTTACCTCGATAAATGGTGGGAAATTATAGAAAAGTATGGAGTGACGATTTTGTATACCTCTCCGACAGCACTCAGGATGTTCATCCGCTATGGAGAAGAGTGGATTAAAAAACATGATTTAAACAGCCTGCAGATCCTTGGGACTGTTGGTGAGACTATTAACCCTGAGGTATGGGAATGGTATTACAAAAATATCGGGAATGAGAAATGCCCGATTGTCGATACCTGGTGGCAGACAGAAACAGGAGGAATCATGATATCCCCTGCTCCTGGATTAGAGCTCGTTCCCCTTAAGCCTGGTTCCGCCACCCTACCATTA
This sequence comes from Nitrospirota bacterium, assembly GCA_043802315.1. Classification (GTDB taxonomy): domain Bacteria; phylum Nitrospirota; class Thermodesulfovibrionia; order Thermodesulfovibrionales; family SM23-35; genus DASPRG01. The sequence continues at coordinate 1,812 of JAZDLE010000001.1, read as the reverse complement.
CCGGGAATTGATGCAGAGGTGGTAGACGATTCCGGCAATCCGGTTCCTCCCGGGACTAAAGGTTATTTAGTCATACGGAAGCCCTGGCCTGGAATGTTAATGGACATCTATAAGGATCCAGCCCGTTACAAAGATACCTACTGGTCAAGATTCAAAGGGATGTATTACACAGCCGATTACGCAATGAAAGATAAGGAGGGGTATTTCTGGCTTCTTGGAAGGGCAGATGAAATCCTAAAAGTGGCAGGACACAGAATTGGCACTGCTGAGATAGAGAGTGCTGTTGTTGCAACTCCTTTTGCTGCTGAAGCTGCTGTTGTCGGTGCACCTGATCCTGTAAAGGGGGAGGCTATTGTCCTTTTTGTCATTCTCAAGGAAGAATATAAGCCTGAAGAAAAAATTAAAGAAGAAATCATTGAAAGCATTCGGATACAGATAGGCCCAATTGCAACACCCAAGGAAATCTATTTTGTTGCTAAGCTTCCAAAGACAAGGTCAGGTAAGATCATGAGGAGAATATTAAGAGCGATCATTCAGGATAAGCCTATAGGAGACGTCACAACTCTGGAAGATGAAGCCCCGGTAGAGGAAATAAAAATCGCCTACGAGGAATTCAAAAGGATGTTAAAGGGATAAGCCTCTTTCATAGCAGACCTAATTCCTCTGCATAGCTTCTGAATAATTCAAGCCCCCTCTTATGCTCCTCAGTTAAATCATATGATATTCCCTTCCAGAAAGAGATGAGTTCCTCTTCCGTAATATCCAAAGAATGACTGCTGAGGAGCTGAGGTCTCAATGCTTGGGCTATCTTATCTAAATTTTGCAAAGCACGTTCCTTAGCCTTATGAAGATCACGAATAAAGCTATTAAGGAGTTCAGCTTTTTCAGTAAAACAATTCTTCCTTACGATCCACAATGCAAAGACAAATGGGAGACCAGTGTTTTTGTACCACAAATCCCCAAGGTCATAGACATAAACACCCCCCCACCCCTGCCCTCCCCCTCGAGGGGGGAGGGTAAGGGAGGGGGTGTCTCCTAACTGGTAACTTGAAACTGTTTTTGCTGCCTTCAGGGCATCATCACCAATAGAAAGGAAAGCCTCCGCATTGCTTATCAAGAAATCCAGTGATTCATCTGTTGGTTTCAGAGAACACTCAATCTTGTAAAATTTCCTCAGAATAATATCGAGGAGAGCAACAGAGGTTTCGGACTGTGATGAGACGTAAATCATTTTACCCTCAAGTTCCTTCATGGGCCTTTTGCTTAACAGCAATATGCTGCCCACAGGACCCTTTGAGCTAATTGAATGACCTTCAATAAGGGTGTATTTATTTTTATTTCTGAGATATTCAATGGACGAAGATGGGCTTATATCTATCCCATCATTTCTCAACATCCTGTTTAGCCCGGAGGGAACGCCCTCGATGAATTCATATCCCGAGCAGTCACATTCCTTCTGGAGCATGTAAAAGATGGGAAAAAGATTAGCGTAAGGAATCTTTCCTATCTTCAGAAGAGACCTTTTTCTTTCTTCAACTATCAAATATTTTCCCTTCCCTCAATTCTTCTTGATCTTCTGTGGGGCAGGATATAGTGTATAAGAAGTTTCTTATTCGTTTCAACAAATCCTTCTGACAGCCTGTGAGAATTTTGATGAGGGACTGCAATGCTATTAGATATAGGAGGGATAGCAAAATTTGGTATAATATCTTGAGATCATGAATACATCCTTCAAAAAGAGCCTTTTCTGGGATATAGATATAGAAAAACTTTCCATTGAGAAGGATTGGTTCTTCATCATTGAAAGAACAC